>NZ_JAUBPE010000038.1:0-66696 GCF_036700565.1 Microcoleus pseudofavosus SVA1_A4 | reverse complement strand
GTTGTTGAGCAACAGCTTGCCTGAGCTTCAAAGGTGGCTACTTTTAGCTGCGCTCATTTTTTAGTCTAAACTACAGTAATTAGCAGATTGCTGTAAATTTGCTGCCATTTTTTCCTGCTTTCTCCTTTGGACTTCCTCGGAAAAACCCGCAGCAATCAGCCCCGCAGGTAACGCAAAAATTCCGATTCCCAAAAATGCTAATATTGCGCCTAAAAATTTCCCTAAAGGAGTGATTGGATAAATATCACCGTAACCGACAGTAGTTAATGTCACAACTCCCCACCACATTGCATCGGGGATGCTCGCAAAAGTTTCTGGATGCGCCTCGTTTTCAACAAAATACATGATGCTAGAGGCAAATATTAACAGAATAAAAACTGCAAATGCAGTGGCAATTAACTCCTCTTTTTTAGCGTACAATACTGCTCCCAGAGTTCTGAGTGAATCAGAATAACGGCTCATTTTTAGCAACCGCAACAAGCGCAGCAGGCGAATTAAATTAACGAAGCTTAAATTAGGAAATAACAGCAATGAGTAAAACGGTAGAATTGAAATTAAATCGATCAGACTTAGCGGTGTAAGACCGTATTTCAATCTTCCCCAAAGCGGGTGGCTGTATCTGCTATCGACTGTACACACCCACAGCCTCAAAAGATATTCTATTGTAAATACTAAGGATGAAACAATTTCGATATTTTCTAAAATTAACTTTTGTTCTTGCGACAATGCGGGTGAAGTAGAAGCAATAAAAGCTGCGACGTTTATCGCAATTAAACAAGTTATAACAATATCGTCGGCTAAACTGTATAAATTGCCGATTTCGGATTTTTCTAAAATTTCATAGATTTGAGTTTTGATTTTTCTGGGCATCTGAGTTTCTCCTGAAAAATGAACGATTAACGCTCGCGCTTTACTACAGTCTAAGCAATGAGATTCAAAAAAATAAGCAGGATTTGCCCTGGGGCTAAAAATCTGGTTTCTTCAGAGATGCCTCGTGGCGAAACTCAATATTTATCGTGGAAATTGGGTTGTTGGGGGCAACGGCATTCTAGTAAAATTTAGAGTTAATCTGGAAAGAATTTCCACCTATTACTGGGTTTGCAGGCAAAAAGCATGAAGGTAGCCGTATTTAATACCAAATCCTACGATCGCACATTTCTGACAGCAGCCAATGTCGGGGGTGAACACGAGTTGGTTTTTTTTGAACCGCATCTGACCCTGGAAACCAGCGTTTTGGCCGCTGGATTTCCGGCTGTCTGCGCGTTCGTTAACGACTGCTTGGACGCGAAAACGCTGCTGGGCATCGCCGAAAAAGGCGTCCGCTTGCTAGCCCTGAGATCGGCCGGATTCAACCACGTCGATTTAGCAGCAGCGAGGGATTTAGATATAACTATCCTCCGAGTTCCCGCTTATTCTCCGTACTCCGTCGCCGAACACGCAGTCGCTCTGATTTTATCCCTCAACCGCAAAATCCACCGGGCCTACAACCGCGTCCGCGAAGGCAATTTCGCCCTAGACGGCTTGTTGGGTTTTGACCTCCACGGCAAAACGGTGGGAATCGTTGGAACTGGCAAAATTGGTGCAATTACTGCCAAAATTCTGCACGGATTCGGCTGTCGCCTGCTGGGATACGATTTTTTCCAAAACGTAGATTGCCTCGCCCTAGGCATGGAATACGTCGCACTCCCGGAACTGTTCGCCGCCTCTGATATTGTCAGCCTTCACTGTCCGCTGATGCCGGAAACTTACCATTTGATCGGTGCAGAGGCGATCGGGCAAATGAAACCGGGGATGATGCTGATCAATACCAGCCGCGGTCAGTTGATTGACACTAAAGCTGTGACCAAAGCACTGAAGTCTGGTAAAATTGGCTACCTCGGCTTAGATGTGTACGAACAAGAGACGGATCTGTTTTTTGAGGATTTGTCAAATCACGTCATTCAAGACGACGTATTTCAGCGCTTGCTGACTTTCCCCAACGTCCTGATTACCGGACACCAAGCTTTTTTCACGGAGGAAGCTTTGAAAAATATCGCCGAAACCACGATCGGCAATATCACCGACTTTGAACAAGGACGCCCTTGCCCCAATCAAATCGACCTCGCTCAAGTGAAAAAATGAGTCAAAAGACCGATTTGGCAGCGAAGGCAATTGTTTACAATCAAGTCTTATTGTTATTTTTGCTTGCAATTTGGGAAGCTCTGCCTTAGTCTCATCAATTAGTCGCGGCTGCATGAGTCCTGTGCTAATTGCCTGAGAATTATACTGCCAGCAACTCAAAGCCTGCAATTTTACTTGACACCGGAGGAAGTATCAAATGACACAAGCTAACTTTTCTGACGAGACACAAACAGTCACTGAAGTCGTCACAGTAGACCTGGTGGAGGACAAACCGGGGGTCATGACTACAGTGACAACCACAGAAACACCGACCAGCCAGCTCCAAGATATTAAAGACCAAGTTATTACAATTTTGTCGGAACTTCCAACCTATCTATCCAATTTTTTTGCTGACTACCAAAAACCTCTCATAACTGTTGGTTTAATCCTGGCAGGCGGTATTAGTATTAAGGTAATGCTGGGAGTTTTAGATGCTCTTAATGATGTCCCTTTGGTAGCTCCAATTTTTGAGTTGATTGGTATGGGATATACGGGTTGGTTTGTTTACCGCTATCTGCTCAAGGCTTCTAATCGCCAAGAGTTGTTAACGGAAGTTGATGCTTTTAAAGAACAAGTTGTAGGTAAAGATTCTTAGAGGAAGTCATTAGTCATTAGTCATTAGTCATTAGTCATTAGTCATTAGTTAGTGGTTATTTGTTATTTGTGAGGCTATAGCAATAACCGATAACAAGTAACCAGCAACCAATGCCCAATGCCCAATGCCCAATGCCCAATGCCCCATCTCAATTTTGATGGCAAACTTGTTGCAAAGTGGCGGTAAAGTCCGGGTAGGAAATGGCAGCAGCTTCTGCCCGGTGAATGTTAGTAATACCTGTGGCGTTGAGGGCTGCGATCGCCAAACTCATCGCTATTCTGTGGTCGGTGTAGCTGTCAACATCCGCGCCGGTTAAAGGAGTTCCCCCGGTAATTTCTAAACCGTCGGGTAACTCGGAAATTTGGGCTCCCATGCGGTTGAGTTCCGCAGCAGTCACGGCCAGCCGATCGCTCTCTTTGACTCGCAACTCGGCCGCATCTCGAATTATTGTAGTACCCGACGCAAAGATCGCCGCTACTGCCAAAATCGGAATTTCGTCAATCAGTCGGGGAATTAAGTCGCCCGCAATGGTGCATCCCCGCAATTGGCCGGAACTGCGAACCAAAATATCCGCTACAGGTTCCCCAGCCGCCTCTCGCTGATTTTGCAGTTCAATGTCCGCGCCCATCATTTCCAAAGCTTCCAAAATGCCTGTACGAGTTGGGTTGACGCCGACATTTTCGACTACGAGTTCCGAACCCGGGACGATCGCCCCAGCAACTAGCCAAAATGCCGCCGAACTAATATCCCCCGGTACAATCACATTCTGCCCTTGCAGTTGTGTCGGCCCAGTGACTGTCACGCTGCAAGTTTCTGGATCGACGCTCAATTGGGCTCCAAACGCCCGCAGCATCCGCTCGCTGTGATCCCGCGACAGAGCGGGTTCTGTGACTGTAGTTTCTCCGCTTGCCATTAAACCGGCGAGCAAAATGCAAGATTTAACTTGAGCCGAGGCGATCGGAGAATGGTAGTGAATCGGTTTTAACTGCTGTCCCAGTATCGCTAAAGGAGCTAAAGAATTGCTTTTTCTGCCCCAAATTTGCGCTCCCATTTGTTGCAGCGGTTTAATGACGCGCGACATCGGGCGCGATCGCAGAGAACTGTCACCCGTTACCGCATAAAAACGCCCCGGATGAGACGCTAAAATTCCCAACATCAGCCGCATCGTCGTGCCGGAATTGCCCGCATCCAAGACTTCCACAGGCTCCTCTAACTCGCCAATTCCGACGCCCCGGACTGTCACCCGTTCCGCGTTGAGTTCAGAAACTTTGGCTCCCAAGAGCGAGAAACATTTAGCAGTGCTGCGGGGGTCTTCTCCTAGCAGCAGTCCTTCAATTGTAGTTTCACCTCGGGCGATCGCACCCAACATCAAAGCTCGGTGAGAAATCGACTTATCGCCGGGAACTCGAATCCTCCCGACCAGCGACAAGCCCGATGCAGGTTTTTGAATGCTTAAAGTTTGACTTTTGTCAAGAAGCGCAGTAGTTATAATGTCAGCTTGCATTGAGATAAACTAGGATGGGATGGCGTTAGCTATCCTACCTTTTTCCCAGTCCTAAGTCAGTCGTCTTCTGGAATGCCTGCGAGTTTTTTCCCAATGTGTCCGGTTAACTCCAAGGCTGATTAAACTCGCCGGGACAGTGCGCTGTCAGTTGTCAGCGACAGGGGAGGACGGAGGCAACGGCACGGATTTCACTTTAATTTCACCTTAATTTCACAAATATTATCCGTGTATCTGCCTAGATTTCATGTCATGCTCTCAGTTATCGACCAGATGATTGAATTTTGACTGAACAATTTTATGTTTTCGATTGCGAGTTGTAGATTTTTCATTTTTTTTAGCAAAAGCTCCGGAATTTGGAGCCCAGCTCATCTAAAATCTAAAATCTCAAGCCTAAAATCTCAAATCTCAAACTGCCCAATTCACAATAACTCCTAAACTTTTATTTATGCTGACGCATCACCGCAAGCCTGTAAGTTTATCGCTGGTATCCACAGATTTACCTTTGTGGTCATTTGTTGAAACCGCTGGTACGCTGTATCAAAAAGACCGCGATCGCTTTCACTTGTTGTTGCACGAACCAGCCATCCTCGATCGCCAATTTCCAGACGAATCGGCCGAGCAAGTTGCTATCTTGTCAAAAACCACAAAACCCCGGTTGCTCTGGCTAGAAGTTTCGCCCTATCGAGTCATTATGACCATGCAAGGAAACGGCAAATACAGTTACCGCCACTGCTGGGAACGAGGAATGTACGGCCTGAGCCGTTATTGGCTTCAGGGCGACTCGCTGGCGACTCCCGAACAGTTGCGGCTCCGCAACTTCACCCGCAACTTGACGCTGACAGGAAAGCCGGAACCGGAACACTTGCGGTTAGAATATGAGTTGTGGTCGGAGAAAGTACAACTCGGTCGTTATATTTTGAATCTAGAAATTCATCACTAAATTGGGTAATTGGCAATTAGTAGAGGCTAGGTGAAGGCGATGCCTTCCTAAAACTCAAAACTCACGCATTCAAAACTCAAAACTCTTAGCCTTTACCGATCGCTCTTACAATAATTAATCAGTTGGTCAGTCAAAGCGTCTTGATTTTCGGCTGCTTGATTCGCCTGCTGTCCAGCTCTGATAATATCTGCTCGAGCTGTTTGGATTTGCACTCGACCTTCTATACTTGTAGAAGCCAGATTTCCTGCCTCAAGAGATTTGCCTATGTCGCCGAGTGCTTGACCGATTTCCCGGAAGGATTTAACCGATCGCCCCTGAATTTCTTTGAGCGTTGTATCTGTTATTCGCAGATCCTCAAGTTGTTTCGCTGTCTGGTTCAAGTCTTTAGCTAAGTTCTTGGTCGTTGCAGCATCGTTGCTGTCTTTCTTAATATCAATGAGAGCGTTGCCTTTGGTGACAATTTTAGTAAATTTAGTACACTGGACAGCTCGGCTATCGCTGCAACTAATCGTCAGCGTACAGCAACCAACAACTACGAGCAAGATGGCAATCCGTTTGCGAAAAAAGTACATGAATCCTCGGTTGCAAAAAAAAGTAGATTCTGGGATTTTGTAGTAGAGTGTGTCAGCGATGAGCCGATATATCAACTGTCGAAACACTTTCGAGGCATTCAGACACGCTCTGCTAAGCTAAACTACGTACCTGTTTAGGAACTATGGTCAAAAACAGCAATAACCTACAGAAGGGCAGCATTTGGGGATATCTTACCCTGCTTTTGCCTATTTCCTTGACGGCGGTTGCCAGTTTCGAGTCGGGAACGATGTTTTGGGCGATCGCCACCACAGCGGGCATTGCTTGGGCTTACAAGCTCTACCAGCAGCAGCAAAAACATAAACTCGCTCATTTAGACTCGGTTTTCTACAAGTTGATCAAGGAAAATCAAGGGCGAGTTACGGCTTTGGATTTGGCGATGAATGCGAAACTCCCCGGAGAAAAGGTTCAAGAGTATCTCGACGAACGGGCCTCTGAGTTTGCAGCGGAGTTTGAAGTGACGGAACAAGGGGGAATTTTGTATTATTTTCAAATAGCTCCAACTGTCAATCAAAGCGAAACACCTAATGCGGCAATAGCTGTTCAAGAGCCTCTCACAAATCGGGAAAAAGCACAAGAGAAAAAACCAAATTTATTCCCGATTGCTCAAACCAAGACTCCAGGAAAGCCCAAAATCTCTTTTACCCAAACGGAACTCTCCCGCAGGTTCAAAGTTCACGCAACTACGATCGGCAAGTGGAAAGTTAAGCCGGAGTTTGCTCGGTGGAGCAGCGAAAAAGACCCGGAGGCGATCGCCTGGGAATATTCTACAGAAAACAAGCGATTTTATCCCAAAGATTGAGTTCCTCCGGTATTTACCAAAATCTACCAAGAAACCCGGTTTATACGACGCTCTGCGGTTAGTAACGAAGAATTTTGGAAGAAACCGGGTTTCTGAGACTTGAGTTCGTCCTGGACTGATTTTACTGCGGTTGACCGATCGACCTCTTTAGGTTATTTTAAGTAAAATTGTGTTTTGTTGAGTTTGCCTCATAGCAAGCGGTAAATTCGATTGTCATATCTGTTTCTTTTTTCTCCTATGTCCAAACCAACCTTGCGCGTAGTCGCCCGCCTCGCCGCCTTTCCCGACAAAGTAGCAGAACTTAAATCTCTGCTGCTGAGCATTATCGAGCCAACTCGCCAAGAAGCAGGCTGCATCAAATACGAACTCCTGCAAAATCAAGCCGATCCCACAGATTTTACCTTTGTTGAAGAGTGGGAAAGTGCAGCTTTGCTCGAACTACATCTCGGTTCAACTCACATTCAAGCCGCAGTCCAGAAATTAGACGGTTTGGCCGTTGGGCCTCCAGATATCCGCCGCTATGAATTGCTAGCTTAATCGGCTTTTTATAGCAATTTTATTAAGGTTTTTGAATTAGCTTCGACCCCCCTAGCCCTCCTTAGTAAGGGGCGGACAAGAGTGAGAGTTAAAATTGTAGTAACTTCGGAAAATTTTATGACAGTAGCAACAATAAAACAGTTATTTAGTTATCCAATTAAAGGGCTGACACCGCAAGAAATGTCGGAGTTTGCTTTAACAGCCGGACACGGAATTAAGGGCGATCGAGCTTTTGCCTTAATGTTTGCAGATAATATTGAAGCTGCAAAGATACCCGCCCAAAATATGCCTTGGATGAGCAAAAAACATTTTGCAGTCCAAAATGATTGGCCTCTGTTAGCAGCTTTGGAATGTGATTATCAACCGGAAACGACCGTTTTAACAGTCAAGCGTGAAGGAGTTGCAGTGTTATCGGCAGAAACGAACACAGCAGCGGGGCGCGATCGCATCGGCACTTTTTTCACCGAATATCTGGCGACAATTGAACCCACAAAAGAAGCGAGACACCCGCAGCTTGCACCTTTGCACTTAGTCGGCGACACCAGCGGCGAAACTCGTTATCCCGATCGAGAACCCGTACACATTTCTCTCCTGGGCCAAGCCACATTAGACCAATTAACAGAAATTGCTCTTCAAAACATTGATGTGCTCCGATTTCGCCCGAACATTGTGCTAGACGGCCTTTCAGCTTGGTCGGAATTTGAGTTAATCGGAAAACAGTTTCAATTAGGCACGGCGCGCATAGAAGTTACAGCACGAATCGGTCGCTGTGTCAATATAGAAGTGAATCCAGAAACGGGCGATCGGGATATTCCCCTACTCAGTTTACTGCAACAGGAATTCGGTCACGCACAAACTGGAGTTTTAGCCAAAATTATCAACAGCGGCACAGTTAAAATCGGCGATGTTTTGACTGCTTAACAGTTCGCGATCGCACGGGGTGCGATTATCATTTGAGTGCGAGCTTCTAGCTCGCGAGCTAGAAGCTCGCACTAAACAATCAATATAAGCGATCGCTCGGACTTGATATTAACTGAGATATCGATCAAAAGCGACATCAAGATTGTGAATGCTGCCTAACTTCCTCTACCGATAAACCGAGTGCTTCTGCCACTTGTTCTGTATTCAATCCCATTGACAACAACCGAGGGATCGCATCCCGCCGCGCTTGGGCTTCTGCACTCAAAGCCTGCTCTGCTAAGGAAGCTCGTTCTGTACCTGTCAGCAGCAAATTACCCTCGCTATCCCACCACCGCAGCCACAGCAGTGTCTGGTTTTGATAACTGCCTTGCCACAGTCCTAATTCTACGCCCATTGGCGCGATCGCATAATGACCGCGATCGTTCGGAAGCAACTGTTGGTAAAACCCATTGTTCAGGTTGTAAACCTCCAGCCTGCCACTATTGATCTCATAAATGCCATAAAACGGAATCCGCACGATCCGCTCATATACCCAAAACTTCCCAGGCCTTTGCGTCGCTCCAACTTCCGAGTACGATAGCGGCGTTGTGTCCCGCTCTTCTAAACCATCTCCCGATGCGAACTCCAAAGCAATCATCGGAGCGATGAATTCCCGCCACAGCAGGTAATAGCCACGAATTTGATTTCCTAGTGTTGGTGGCACGTTGGGCACGTAAAACCAGTCAGGAGATTCTACTCCCTTTTCCAGCGGGTCAGTTTCTCGCCAGTAGATGCCAAAGTCTTGCCCTATAGCATATTGCCCATCGGGATGAAGCCGTTGCAATACCGGTCCGATCGAATCAGTCAAAATAATGCTCTGGGGATGCTCCTGAAAATTCTTCACAAAAGTGCCGTCTTCCTCTGGCAGTTGAGTGCGATCGGGGAAAGGAGAGGGAAGGACAATTTTTTCGCTTGCCAGGGTCATGCTACCTTTCAAGTATTGCAGCTTACATGAATATCTTAACTCATCCTTCTTCCGGCACCCTCACCTTATTACCAATCAAATTCAGAAAACTCGTTCCAAAATGTTGAATTTCCAAAAAATTAGCATAAGAAGGAGTTGACTTGTAAACTTTAAAAGTCCGCATAATTCCTAAAGTCGCCGCACTTTCCAGCGGGCCGATAAAGCTAGTATCCCTGTCCAAAAAATGAGACTGCTTAGCCCAGTGTGCCATCTGTTCCGCATTCAAAAAATAGCAGCCGGAATGAGGATTCAAAGCCCGCTCAAAAGCAATTGTTTGTTCCATAATTTTTCCCATTAACTGCCGCTGCTCCTCTATATTTTGAAACTTAGCAGTAGCTGTGGCCGCTAAATCACCATCAACATAAGCTTTAAAAACAGCTCCTTTAGGGGATATTTCATAGCGATTAGGTTGCAGCAAATTTCCATTTCCCCCGTGATGCGTAAACCAATTTAATTTACTAAAGAACCACGGATCGTGCAGAATTAAATCATCTTCCAAATAACAGAAATAATCGTATTTGTCAAGACACGCTCGCAAAACTGCTTGACACTCAAACCCCAACAGCAGCGGTTCGCATTTTGTAGCGTGGTGCATAAAACATCTGGGCTGCACTGGCAGTTGAGGCAACATATGATAGCCTTGAGTAGTGCAAATAACAATGTCAATTTCGTGCTTTTGAGATTGATTGGCTGGGATAGTTGCACATTCGCTAATGTCAATCATGGACTGAGATTTGCCGTACAAAGCTTGCAGCGATGTCACGCAAGCGGTTAAAGCATTGAGTCGCGGTTGCGGATCGTTTCGCTGGGAAGCGTGTTTCCCGTCGCCGCTGGGATTGTAAAAGTGAGCAATAGTGAATAAAATTCGCATTGGTGTGGATTAACAATTAGAAATTAAACAATAAAACAGAACGATCGCACAATAACCCCTATAAATCTTACCGCATTTAGTCACCAAATAACTCCGGCAGGCGATCGCGCAACTCAGCATTTAAACGCGGCAACTCGTCCCGCATTTGCAAGTACCAATCTCGCCGCTGCCGGTAGTGCCCGCACAGCAAGCGGTTGTCGCGCACCCATTCGTAAGCATTCGCGGCTATTTCCCGGCGCATAGAAGTGTCGGAAATCAGCGAATTCAGCTTGATTTCAAACTCTTTTTCATGTCTGTAAATTAACCCTGTTTCACCTTCTACAATCGAATGTTCGTACACCGTGGGACTTGCCAGCACCGCTACTCCCCGCGCCGCACATTCAATGAACTTTAAGTCGGATTTCATTTCGTTAACTGGGTTGGAAACGAGCGGCAGCAAAGCTATATCGCAACTGTACATTATTTCTTGATAGCGTTCGTAACTGCAAAATGGTTCAAATTCTTTTTGCTGTATTTCCAAGGCTTCAAAAAATCGGCTGTCGTGGATTACTTTAACTCGAATTCGGTGTTTGTGTGCGACTAAAACTCGATTGAGCGCTGCCATAATCGGCTGCCAATCTTTTTCGCGGTTGAGCGCACCAAAAAAAATTGTGACTGTATCTTCTGCCGGATAGATTCGCGGCGGAGGTAGATAAGCTAATTGATTGGGAAATACGGCAACATTAGGATTGTAAGACCGCAAAATTTTTGCTAGGGGTTCTGTAGAAGTTTGAACGCAGTGGCAGCCGCGATAGCTGAGGTAATTATTGTCTGCGTATTCGCGGCGTCGGACGGGATTGTCGTCAATTTCAGCTACTATTAAATAGCCTTGTTGCAGCAGTTCTTTGAGTTTGGGAATGTAGGCGGGATATTGCATGATTGTCCGCTGCCAGATGAAGACTTTTTCTTCTCCAGACAGCGGCGGAATTAATTCTGCTGCTTTCACGCCGGATACGGTGCGGACACCGGGAATTGTGGCGCTAAATTTGTCCGGTTCCAAAACTCGCACGCGATCGCACCCTGTAGGAGCCATAATGATAGTCTGAATCAGCAGTCTGCGCGGAGGTACGGTCGATTTGGTCGATCGCACGATATAATATTCAGCACCTGTTTCCGTAGCAAAACTGCTCGATGTGAGTTCTAAAGCCTTTACCATTGGATGCAGCAATTCCTGAAAGCGGACAAAATTTTCTGTTTTGTGTCCCTTTCCTTGAAATTCGTAAACCTGCAATCCGGCTCCAGCAAATAATGATTTAATACTTTCTAGGGTAAACCAGTGCTGCATCTTGCTGTCGGCATTTTCCCAATGTCCCCGCAGCAGATTGACAATTCGCCGCCAGTATTGAGCGTTGGGGATTCGGGCGAGAATTTGCCCCTCTGGATGCAGCAAAGCAGTGTACTGCTTGAGGATATCCCAAGGGTTTTTGAGGTAGGGTAGCAAGTCGCCAAAAACCAAACAATCGACAGTTCCTGGGGCGATGTCGAGACTTTCGATGGCAATTTCTTCAATATCGGCTACCGTCACCCAGTTTAGCCGATCGACTGCAATTTTAGCTTTTTCTCGATCGCGCTCAATGCCAATATACTGACAGTGAGGATTTATCTGCTTGTACTCTTGGCCAGTAGAACCCGTACCGCAGCCAATTTCGACAATGACTTTAGCATCCGGCGGTAGCAGCTTCAAGAGGTCGTGGTTGGCGCGATCGATCACTTTCTCTAAAATTCCTGATTAGTTTATCGTAAAATAAAACAGAGCAACCCATGCCGACACACAACCAGCCGAAGGTTAGCATTGCGATGCCAGTATACAATGGCGATCGGCACATTTGTCAAGCATTAAATTCTCAATTGCGAACTCTTTCTCTTTTCTCTTCTCTTGCTTTGCGTCAAAAGCGTCAAGAGTGTTTCATTTAAATCTTGTTCACCAATCGTGCAAGGATGGCGATATGTTAGCAAATATTGGACCTATTTATAATTTATTCTCAACACCTACCCTCCTTTAGCGCAATTGAGATTGTCAATTAATTCTGCTTTTTTCCCAAAAATCCACACAACCATTTGCTGAATACATTATAAACTATGAACTCAAATTTAGGAATTAACATCGCCGGCTACATCAACGGCGAATTTGGCATAGGAGAAGGTGTCCGAGCAAACATCAGAGCCGCAGAAGCCGCCAACATTCCCTTCAATATTAACAATTTTACACGCAGTCCCCACCGCAAACAAGACACCACATATCAAAATTTCAACCAAGACAATCCCCATCCCGTAAACTTAATTCAAGTCAACGCCGATGAAGTGGCAACATTTCTCAAACATACAGGTTCCAGCTATTTTGAAAACAAATACAATATCGGCTTTTGGGCCTGGGAACTTCCCGCATTTCCCCCAGAATGGCAGCCAGCATTTAATCACTTTCACGAAATCTGGACTTACAGCAACTATTGTGCCGAGGCAATTTCGGCAGTCTCGCCAATTCCCGTCATCAAAATCATGCCCAGTATTGCTCTCCCCGCATCTTCCCCGAGCAGAGAAGCACTGGGTTTACCTAAAAATAAATTTATTTTCTTGTTTGTATTCGACTTTTCCAGCCGCATCGAGCGCAAAAATCCTTTAACGGCAATTCAAGCATTTAAACAAGCTTTCGGCGACGATGACAGCGTATTGTTGATTGTCAAATCTTCTAATTCCAACAAATTTCCAGAGGAGCAAGCATCCTTAAACTCAGCCATAGCAAAGAATTCAAATATCAAACATCTAGACGGGTATTTATCCAAAGATAAAATCAACGGTTTGCTCTACAATTGCGACTGTTATTTATCGCTGCACCGCTGCGAAGGATTCGGCTTAACAATGGCTGAAGCCATGTTTTACGGCAAACCAGTAATTGCCACGGGTTATTCATCAAATACAGAATTTATGAATGTCGGCAACAGCTTTTTAGTAAAATACAAGTTAATCCCAATTGCAGCAGATTGCGGGCCTTACAAAAAAGGTAATATGTGGGCCGAACCCGATACAGAACACGCTGCTGATTTAATGAGTCATGTCTTCAACAATTACCGGGAAGCTCAGCAAGTTGGCAGAATAGCTGCTGAGGAAATTAAGACTTTACTGAATCCGCCAACTGTCGGGAGGAAAATTCAAAACCGTCTCGAATATATTGCCGAAATTACAGATAATTTCAAAAGTTTGGATCGCGGAATACGGAAAAAGGCCTCTCAGGTGGCGACAGTAAAAAATGCACCACCTTTAGTTAGTATTTGTATTCCGACATACAACGGAGAAGCATTTATTGAGGAAGCAATCAAAAGTGCGATCGCCCAAACTTACCCTAACATAGAACTAATTGTATCCGACGACGGCTCCACAGACCGCACAATTGCGATCGCCCAATCCTTCCAATCGCAAACATCCGCCGATTTCCGCATCATACTGCACCGCAACTACGGCTTATCACAAAACTGGAACTTCTGCATATCCCAAGCAAAAGGTGAATACATTAAATTTCTGTTTCAAGACGACTTGCTCGAACCAGAATGTATCAAAAAGATGGTCGCCCTCGCCCAACAAAACCCAGAAATAGGTATGGTTTTCTCCCCGCGCGGCATCACCATAGCTGAAGATGAATCTAACCCAATTTTGCGGAAAGCTTCCCAATCAATTAAAAATTTGCACAAAAGTTGGTCGAATTTAAAATCAATTCAGTCAGGAAAAGAATTGCTGGCGGATACTAACTGTTTGAGCAACCCAATTAACAAAATTGGTGAACCGAGTACCGTTTTAATTGCCGCCCGAGTCTTTGCCGAAATAGGATTATTTGATTCGGGATTATCTCAGTATGTAGACTTAGATATGTGGTGGCGAATCATGGGGAATTATCACATCGGATTTGTAGACGAAAAACTGTCGTCGCTCAGGATTCATCCCGAACAACAAACTTGGAAAAATTTTGCTGCTGGGGAAAATTATAAAGATGTGGTCAGATTTTACAATAAACTACTAAATAGTCCTGATTACAGCTTCCTGAATCAACAAATTAAACAGACAATCCGCCATAAATTGGCATTAAGAACCCAGCCTAGTATATCTGACTTGTCAACACTGGTTGAGCAGTACAAAAACTCGCCCTCAAACCAGTCTATTCTCGCGCAACTGCGCCAATGCCGCCAACAAATAGCTAGAAATTGGCTGAATTGTCCCGTCGGTAAATTGGAAAATGCTTACTTGGGAGAAACGGGAAAAGCTCAGAAATTGCTGCTAGATAGCGCCATCAAAAATGAAAGCTTGACTGAGGAAGAACAAAGTTTTGTCCAGCAGTTATTCTCCCAAGTTTCTCAAGGAGAAATTGTAGATAAGATGCAATATCTCCTCGCAGCGATGCTGTACTGCGACGCTTATCAGTTGCCGCTAGAGTATAACAATGCAGCGGTTCCCCACTGGTTTTTTGATGACTTTATGAAATTCCTATTTCAGTCGCCGACTTATTTTAAACAAAAGTCGGAAGTTGAAAGGTACTCTGAATATTTCCAGCAGTTAATCAAGTACGTCGCTGCTAATATCGCCAGTTTTCCAGATTCGGAAATTTGGCGTTATTTGGCGGCATTTATTGCAAAAAATGTTAGCTTCAAACCTTTGTATTTGAGCGAAGCAAATCTGCTCAATATACTGAGTCAGCGAGCTGATATTCTGGAATTTCATTTGAAAAATATCGGCTGTCAAGTAGACTGGAATTTTCCTCAAAGAGAAGCTGAAATAAATAAAATCCGAGTGGGCTTTTTGCTCGATAAAATTAGCGCTCAATTCGAGAGTCGTGCTGCAATTTCTAGTTTTGAATATTTAGACAGAAACAAATTTGAAATTATTGTGTACAATTTCCAGCTACAAGACGAGAAACTGGGGAAATATTGCGAAAATTGCGCCGACAAACTGGTGCAACTCCCGGAAGATTTGCCAAATCAAGTCCGAGAAATTCGATCGCACGATTTAGATATTCTGCTAATCTGCACCAATACTACCGACACTTCCCAACCAAGCGCGCTGCTGTGCCTGCACCGACTAGCGCGAGTGCAAATGGCTACCGCTGCATCAACCCCCGCCACCACCGGAGCCCGAAATATCGATTATTTTATTGCCGGAGATTTGACATTGCCCGCAGGTGCAGCAGCACACTATCGCGAAAAATTAATTACTTTAGAAGGATCGGGAGTTTGTTTCAGCTATCCTGCTGTAGAATCAGCACCTGCCAGAGTTGAACCGACTCGCAGCAGTTGGGGAGCCACCGATGAATCTGTAGTGTTCATGTCGGGCGCTCAAGCTTTTACAATTATCCCAGAATTGAGAGAAACTTGGGCAAAAATTATTGCCGCCGTACCGAATTCTATTTTAGTTTTGTATCCCTTTCGTTCCCGCCCAGAAAACTATCCGACGGTGCCTTTTTACAACCAAATTCGATCGCTCTTTGGGGAATCTGGTATTGACAAAAAGCGGGTAGTTGTGATAAAGGCGCTACCAAACCGTGCAGATTGCATAAAATGTTTGGAATTAGCTGATATATATTTAGACTCCTATCCAGACAGCGGTGCCGGCTCCTTAGTAGAACCGCTGTTGGCAGGGTTGCCTGTAGTGGCAAGAAAAGGGCAAACAGCTCGATCGCGACAATCCGCAGCCGTGCTCGAAGAACTATTAATTCCTGAATTGGTAGCAAACAGCGAGAACTCTTATATAGAAATGAGTACAGCACTGGGAACCAACCCAGAACTGCGCCGGCGCTATCGGGATCGAGTTCAACAAAAAATGGCAGCCAACCCCAAATTTCTTGACAGTCGCGCTTACTCCGAGAGAATAGGCAAACTATTTGAAAGGAACCAGTAGCGAGGCAAAGCGTCAAGAAATAGACAGCAATAGCGCTAGCTTTCTTGACGCTCTGCTATCATCGGGAGATTGAGGGGTTAGTGGTTGTCGCTCTTTTCCTGCCACAGCTAAATTAAAAGGGGAAGCGCAAGTCAGTTGGAGATAAAAAAATGACAGGACTTTTTCAAATAGGCGATAAATTACTTCAAGCTCAGGATATGCCATCGCTCCTGAAGCGGTACCAGTTGATGCCGCAATTTTTGCGGGGTGTAATAGTAGACCAAGCGATCGCATCCTTTAGTTGCAACGACGAAGAACGCCAATCCGCCGTCGAGAATTTTCTGGCACAGCACCAACTGACAGCCCCGGAAGCCAAAGAAGCTTGGCTGCGCAGCCAAAACATGACGGAAGAAGAACTTCAAGAGATGGCCGTCAGGCCCTTGCTGATCGAAAAATTTAAGCAAGCCACTTGGAGACCTAAAGTAGATAATTATTTTTTAACCCGCAAAGCCAGCCTAGACCACGTAGTCTATTCCCTGGTACGCACCAAAAATCCAGCACTGGCAAACGAACTTTACTTTCGCATCCTCGAAGGAGAACAAAGCTTTGCCGAAGTGGCCCGCGACTTTTCCGAAGGCCCCGAGTCCAAGTCCGGCGGGTTGTTGGGTCCAGTACCGCTGAGTCAGCCTCACCCGGCAATCAGCAAACTTTTGTCCGTCAGCCAGCCAAATCAACTCTGGACGCCGCGTCCTCTGGCAGAATGGATGGTAATTATTCGACTAGAAAAGTTCATGCCAGCCCAGCTCGATGAATCGATGCGGCTGCACTTGATTAACGAACTCTTTGAAAGCTGGCTAGCCGAACAGATATCGCAAATAGGCCCGCTACAGCCCCTCTCTTCCGTGTCTTCAATATCATGACAATCACGCAATTGGGTCAGTTGCCCCCGTCGCGCGGCCGTGGAGACACATAAAAACTCCGCATCCTGACAACCTGCGAACGTTACAGGCTGTGGCTTCAATCTAAAATCTAAAATCTAAAATCTAAAATCTAAAATCGGATGACTTCTTCCGCTGTTTCCCTCTCCCAAATTCAGGATTTCCTAGGTCAAACACCTCCCTTTGACCGACTGTCAGAGACGGCTCTGACAGCCTTGGTGGCTAAATGCCAACTCCTCGGCTACCGAACGGGGCAACCCCTGTTTGAACGGGAAAAAATGCCGACTCAGGTGGCAATTATCTATCAAGGCCAGGCCCGGCTGCTGGGCTTTGACCAGCGGTCGCAGCGCCACGTAAGTTTGCGCTTGGTACAGTCGAAGGAAATTCTGGGCTGGGCTGGCTTGCTCAGGGGAGTTCCCTGCGAAACGGCGATCGCCTCTACAGATGTGATCGCGATCGTCCTACCTGCCGAAGATTTCCTGAACGTACTGGAAAAACAGCCGACCTTTGGAGAAGCCTTTCGCGAACACTGTTCCTTGAGCGAAGTATTTGAACTGTTGAGCCTGGAATTGCAGCGCCAAGCGGACGGCACTTCCAATCTCAAGGAACTTACCCTGCAAGCTTGGCAAGATGCGACAGTTGTCAACGTACCAAACGGCAACAAAAAAACTCAAGACATCGCCAAAGAGCTAGATGCCGATCGAGTTTGGCTCGTCAGCAGCGGCGTCTTGGGCGACTTTCCCACCGGCAGCCGCTTCTCTGTGGAAAACGCAACCAAATCCTTAAAAGTAGAAGGCCGCCTCGGCGCCCGCTTGGTCGGCTTCCGGGAACCCCCAGAACCCCAACCCGATGCAGATCCATTAATTGACCCAGATATAGTAGACCCTCGGCCGCAGCCGCCCGCCGGAAAAGTGATCCCGGTTCTACCCGGCCCAGACCGTCCCCCAGAACCCGCAACTGACCAACCAAAGGATGCGGCAAGATACCCAGTTTTCCGCGCCAAAGGGCAGATTGAAGCCCCGCTAGCTTGCTTCCAAATGTTGAGCAAGTATTTCGGCCTCAAATTTCGTCGAGATATCATCCGCAAAGTTCTAGAAAATCAGTTAAAAACCGCTGGTTCTATCAGTATGCAAGCCTGCGGGGCGATCGCCCAAAGCATCGGTCTCACGCCCCAATTGGCGCAAGTGCCAGCAGAAGCCATCAACCGCATCAAAGCCCCGGTAATGATTAAATGGGAAGACAGCTTTGCCATTATTTACAGCATTACCGAGCAAGAATTGGTGCTGGCGACACCCGAAAAGGGGTTGATGCGGAAGCGGGTACCTCAGTTTAAAGAAATCTGGGGCGAACAGGGAGAAGTTCTGCTGCTGCAAGCTCCGCAAGTCGAACAAAAAGAGCAGTTCAGCTTCTGGTGGTTTGTGCCGGCGCTGATGGAACACAAAACAGTGTTTTTTGAGGTGTTGCTCGCTTCGTTTTTTGTACAGTTATTCGGTCTTGCCAACCCATTAATCAGCCAAGTAATTATTGATAAAGTATTGGGTCAGCGCAGCATTGACACCTTGGATATTTTGGGGGCATTTCTGTTAGGTGTCGCCCTGTTTGAAGGACTGCTCAACGGCTTGCGTACCTTTTTGTTTATAGATACCTCAAACCGCATCGATGTCAAATTGAGTGCGGAGGTAATCGACCACTTGCTCCGGCTTCCCCAAAATTACTTTGACAATCGGCGCGTCGGAGATTTGGTCTACAAATTCAGCATGATGGGCCAGATTCGGGAATTCATGACGAGTACAGCTCTGACAGTGGTTCTCGATGCGGTATTTTCGGTGGTTTACGTCGCCGTTATGCTCTCCTACAGCGTGCAGCTAACGTTTGTATCTTTGGCAGTGGTACCGATACTGGGGCTGATGATTGTTCTAATCAATCCGCTGGTGCTGCGCCTGATCAAACAGAGAAATATGCGTTTTGCCGACTCTCAATCTTATCTAGTGGAAGTAGTCAGCGGGATTCAAACTGTTAAGGCTCAAAATATTGAATTGAAATCCCGCTGGGAGTGGTCGAGCCGCTACGCAAAATACATTACAGCCAGTTTTAAAACAATTATCACCGGGACTACAGCCGGTACGATTAGCAGCTTTTTAAACCAGGTGGGTAACTTAGCTCAGTTGTGGGTGGGAGCTTATTTGGTGCTGGGAAATGAGATTACTTTGGGTCAGTTGATTGCTTTCCGAATTATTTCCGGGAACGTGACTGGTTCGCTGCTGCGTTTTGTGAGCGTGTGGCAGAGTTTCCAAGAAGTCTCGATGTCGATCGATATGCTTAAGGATGTGGTCGATACGCCGACGGAAACCAGCGATGAAGACCGCAGCAATATCCCGCTGCCGGCAATTCAAGGGCAGGTTACATATGAGGAGGTTTCCTTCCGATTTTTGGAGAGCGGGCCGCTGCAATTGGCTAATGTGAATTTAGAATTTCCCGCTGGCAGTTTTGTGGGAATTGTGGGGGGAAGCGGTTCCGGTAAAAGTACGGCGATGAAGCTGTTGCAGCGTCTTTATCCGCCGCTGTCGGGCCGGATATTTATTGACGGCTATGACATTGCTAAGGTGGAGCTGTACTCGCTCCGCAGCCAACTTGGGGTAGTGCTGCAAGATACTTTGCTCTTTAACTGCTCGGTACAGGAAAATATTGCTCTGAGCAATCCCGATGCGAGTACGGATGAAATTGTGCGAGCTGCGAAATTAGCGGTAGCTCACGATTTTATTATGAGCTTGCCTGCTGGCTACAATACGATAGTCGGAGAGCGGGGTGCGTCGCTTTCAGGGGGTCAAAGGCAGCGTTTGGCGATCGCCCGCACGATTTTGCAAAACCCGAAACTGCTGATTTTGGACGAAGCTACGAGCGCCCTAGACTACCATTCAGAACGCCAAGTTTGCAATAACTTAGCCGAAGCTTTCGCCGGTCGCACGGTGTTTTTCATTACTCACCGCCTGACTACAATCCAAAACGCTGATGTAATTATTATGATGGATCAAGGTTCTGTAGTCGAGCAGGGAAGTCATAAAGAATTAATGGCTCTTAAAGGGCGTTATTACTGCCTCTTCCAACAACAAGAGTCATCGAATACCTGATAATGGGTAATCGGTAATCACTAAAAAATAATGCCCAATGCCCAATGCCCAATGCCCAATGCCCAATTCCCAAATAACCAAATAACCAATAACAACTAACAACTCACAAATGGCTATGAAATCGGTAATACTTTCTGAGCAACCAGTCATTCTAGAAAAACCAGCGATTTGGTCGCACTTGTTTTTGTGGATGATCATGCTGATGACCACTTCTGGTGTAGTTTGGGCTTATTTTGCTAGCGTAGAGCAAGCTGTCCCCGCTGTCGGCCAATTGGAACTCAAAGATGGTGCTAGAGACATCCAAGCACCTGCTACGGGAGCTGTGGTGAGACTTCACGTTGAAAATGGCGATCGTGTGGAAAAGAACCAGCCTCTGCTCACTTTCAACCCCCTTGCACCCAGTGCCGATTTAACATCGGTCCAGAAAACTAAAGAAGCTCTGGAAAAGGAAAATAAATTTTACGAAGATGTTGTCAACGGCAAAATTCAAGGCGCTATTCCTTCTAACCTAGAATCAACAATCAAGGACAGACAGAGCCTGACGGCACAAAATCAAGTGCTGCAAGCTTTGATTGACGAACTGTACCTCAATCGGGGAGCCAGCGGAAATTTCGATGCTGCCCAGCAAGGACTTTATGTTAATTATCGATCGGAATTTTTGTCTCGCGTAGCGGCCGCCCAAGGGCAAGTTCAGGAGTTGGAAAAACAACTGAAGCAAGCTGAGGATGCTGAGAAAGCCGCTGGCGATCAAATGACCGTAGCACAGCAACAATTGGGTTTTGCCCAGAACCAATTAAATTATGCTCAGCAGCAGTTAGGTTCTTCGCAAGAGCAAGTAAAATCTGCCCTGGCTCAGAGAGATTTGGCGGACGAACAGTTAGCGAAATCCCAACAAGTATTGAAGTCGAATCAAAACATTCTAGGCAGACTCGGCCCCCTGGTAGAGCAAGGAGCCATCGCTGAACTGCAAAAAGAAAAACAGGAACAAGATGTTTTTAGAGGCCAAAGCGACGTTCTCAAACAGCAAGATCAAATCAAGCAGCGCGAAGGTGAAATCAACTCCCGTAAAGGCGAAATCAACACGCGCCGAGGTGAGATAAATACGCGCCGAGGCGAAATTAACGCGCGTCAAGGTGACATTCAAAAAATTAGTGCTGAAGTACAGCGGCAGCAAGGAGAGCAAGCGCGAATTCAGGAGTCCATCAGCCGCGCCCAAGAACAGTTGAAAAACACCAAGGATTCCTGGGCAAAAGAACTTTACACCAAAATTGCTGAAAACCAGAAACAAATTGCCAGCAGCGACTCTCAGCTAAGCCGCTTCAAAGTGGAAAACCTGAAAAAGCTGTCCGAGGTGAACGCTCAGCTAGAAAAAGCCCAGCAAACCCGCGATACTCAAATTCTGAAGGCTCCGGTATCCGGCGTTATCTTCGATTTGAAACCTTCTAAGAAGGAGAATGCTAAGTTGGATATAGCGAAAGATCCGATATGCCAATCCATTATTAATTCGGTGCTGAAACCGGGCGAACCGCGTCCCACACGCTGCGAAGAGGCTTATTATGAAGCGCAGCAAACCGAGAAGTTGCTCAAGGTTTTGGACGACGAAAACGGTCTGGAAGCAGTTGTTTACCTCGAAAACAGCAACGTAGCTCTGGTATTGGATGCCATGAGACAGAAGCGGGAAAAATTGGAACCGTATCACGGCAAACAATTAGACGGAGAAAAGATTGACTGCGAAAAAGGTAAAAGCTGTGTGTGTCCTGAGAAGGAAGTTAACAGAGAGAAATTGGGTTTGACGAAATACCAATGCGTGCCTGTGGATGTGAATGTTGAAGCTTTCCCGGCTCTGGAGTTTGGTACTGCTGAGGGTGAAGTGAAAGAGATTAGCAGCGATGCTGAGCCTCCTACTGAACTGCGGAAATACTACGCTTTTAAAACCAAAATTAAGCTCAAAAATCAAAAGTTTCTTTTGAACAAGGGCAAGCCAAATCAACTGGAGGTTAACTTGCAGTCGGGAATGGCCGTAAGCTCTAATATCAATATCGGCAAGCGGACTGTTTTGCAGATGTTTATCAACAGGTTTACTGGGAAGCTGGATACGTTCAAGACTGTTAAGTAATTCGGTTAACCGAATTGAACGCGAGACTTTTAGGGTGTTCGGAAACCCGGTTTTTTGAAGAAACCGGGTTTCTAGCCTTGATAAAACTCGGCGGTTGAAAGCGCTGTCGAGAGTCAAACGAAGTCCCTCTCTAAGAGACTAAGAAATAAAGGGGGTATTTAAGCCGGGTTGATATAAAATGGTGATGGCAATTGGTGCGATCGCACATTTATGAAAAAAATTATTTTATTTACGTTCTATCTGATTCCTGTTGTCCTGTTAATCGGATTTGTAGCTAACTTTAGCGTTAACGTTCCCATTGATGACGAGTGGAGGTTGGCGAGTTTTTTTGAAAAAATAGCTGCTGGGAATGTAACTTTTAACGATTTTTGGGCTTTGCACAGCAACCACCGGATCGTGTTCCCCAAAATCCTTATTGCAGTTTTGGCCTTTGCTTCCCGATGGAATATTAATTATCAGTTGTGTCTCAGCATCGGTTTGACGGCGGTAACTTTTATCGCTACGTACAAGTTATCCTCGATGCAGGTTAAGAATGCTGGGGATGATTTGTGGCATTTAGCTAATATTTTAACTTGTATATTAATCTTCTCTCTGGTTCAGCATGAAAACTGGCTGTGGGGATTTCAACTCGCTTGGTTTTTAGTCAATTTGTGTTTAGTAGCTGCGGTTTATGCACTAGTTTCAACTCACAAATTATTGCCTAATATAACAGTTTTCAATCGGATGAAATACAGTAGGGACACGGCAGTGCCGTCTCCCTACGATATTCAAGGTAGGGACAGGGCAATGCCGTGTCCTTTATCGGCTAAGGACACGGCAGTGCCGTCTCCCTACGATATTCAAGGTAAGGACACGGCAGTGCCGTCTCCCTACGATATTAAAATATTCATTGCTGCTGTCTTCTGCTTTATTGCTAGTTTTTCGCTCGCTCAAGGTTTGCTGTCTTGGTTGGCTGCGCTTCCGGCTGTGGTGACTTTGGAGGAAAATGCAGCACAGACAAGAAAAAGACTTATTGTATGGATGCTGCTGTTTGGGGCAACTTGTGCTGTTTACTCAATTGATTATCATCCCAGTCGGAAAACAAGTATTATTTCATTGTTGAATAAGCCCCTTGTAGTAATTGATTACTTTTTGAGTTTGTTGGGTTCGCCAATTATTCGTTTCTCTGGTATTTCTGCATGGGTTGGCTTGCTAATATTTGCAACTTTCTTATTTTTGGGATTCCACTTTGGGAGAAAGATTAGCGAGCATCGTGAGGCTTTACCTTGGCTGTCAATAGGTTTGTTTTCGGTTTTATCGGCTCTGTTTATTACGGCTGGTAGGGCAGACTTTGGGGCGATTCAGGCGATAGAATCGTCGAGATATACGACTAATTCGATTTTGTTGTTAATTGCTTTGGTTCAGCTTGGACAATTGTTTGTTAGAGGCAAGAGTCCGGCGCTAAGTCGCAACTATAAACTTATTTATCGGGTGTTGGCAGGGCTATTTATTGGGATAATTATTGTTAACTCTCAGCAGGCGATCGCCCAATCTCGCTCTGCACTTCTTTACAAGCAAGGCGGTCAATATTGTTTGCAGTTAATTAACTATCTGGAACCGTCGGATTTTTTCAATAATTCGCCGGAAAGCTGTTTGAGGGTGCTGAGCAAAAAAACTTGGTTGGTCAGAGAAGGAGCGCTAATTCTTGATAAAATAGGTTGGAGAAAGTTCGCGAAAAATGTAGAGTTTATTGCTAATCCTGGAAAAGTTTACGGCTATTTTGACAAACCTCAAATAGGCGATAAATCATTGAAAATTAACAAAAATAATGCTGTCAAGGCTGCCGGTTGGGCTGTTTTGCCAGAAAATTTGAAACAGCCAAATATTGTACTGCTATCTGTCGGCGACAAACAATCTTTTTTTGCCAATGCTTATGTAAACTCAGACAGTCCCGACATTGCTAAGACTTTGAAATCAGAGTTGTACAACAATGCGAGGTGGGCTGTTGATTTGTTGGCTAATAATTTGCCGATCGCCCAAACTGAAATTAAAGCTTGGGTGTATAATCCTGTGGACAACCAATTTGTCAAGTTGCGCGGTGGCGCTAGGGTAACAGTGGAGGATGAGGAGTGAAAATTTCTGTGATTGTACCAGCTCACAATGAGGAGGGCTGTTTGGAAGGTACTGTGCGGGCGATCGCCCAGACGCTCGATTTAGAAGGCATTCCGCACGAAATTTTGATTGTGAATGACAACAGTGTCGATCGAACTCTTAATATTTGTCAAGAATTATCAGAGGCTTTCCCCGCAGTTAGATATATCAACAATCAACCTCCCAACGGTTTCGGATTTGCCGTGCGCCGGGGATTGGCAGAATTTGACGGCGATGCTGTCGCCATTGTAATGGCGGATGCTTCCGACGATCCGATCGATTTGGTAGCAGGATACCGCAAATTGCAAGAAGGATATGATTGCGTTTTCGGTTCCCGCTTTATCAAAGGCGGCTTTGTAGTTGATTATCCAATTCACAAGCTAGCAATTAACCGCTTAGCAAACTGGTTTGTCAAAAGTATTTTCGGCTTGCGGTACAGCGATGTCACCAATGCTTTTAAAATTTACCGCAGAGAAGTGATTGAAGGCGTGCAACCGATTTTGAGCCATCATTTTAATTTGACAGTGGAATTGCCTCTAAAAGCAATTGTTCGGGGTTTTTCCTATGATGTGATTCCTCTGAGGTGGTACAATCGGACTGCTGGTATTTCCAAGCTGAAAATTAAAGAGATGGGAAGCCGATATTTGTTTATTGTTTTGTATGTCTGGCTGGAAAAACATCTCTCTCGCGGCGACTACCACCGGACTAGAAAGATAGCAAAGTTAAAAGTGAATGCCTGAGAGAATTTTAATTGTTGGTGGTGCGGGTTTTATCGGCAGTTGTTTGGCAATTGGCCTGAAGAAACTGCACCCGGAATGGCAAATAATTTGTTTGGATAACCTGCGTCGCCGGGGATCGGAATTGAATCTGCCTCGGCTTAAAAGTTGCGGCATTCAGTTTGTTTACGGGGATATTCGCACAGCGGCCGATTTAGATCCAGTTGCACTCAATGCTGACTGCATTGTCGATTGTGCTGCGGAACCTTCTGTGATCGCGGGTTTTAGTTCGCCTCAGTATGTTTTGCAGACGAATTTGTTGGGTACTGTCAATGTTTTGGAGTTGGCGAGACAAACGGGTGCGAGTTTGCTGTTTTTGTCTACAAGTCGAGTTTATCCGATCGCCAGTGTCAAATCTGTTAAGCTGTTAGAGTTGCCGACACGATTTGCGATCGCCCCAGAGCAAACATTACCGGGTATATCCGAGTTGGGCATATCAGAAGACTTCCCTTTAAAAGGACACCGTTCGCTTTACGGAGCAACTAAATTAGCTTCGGAATTGCTGATTGAAGAATACAGGGAAGCATACAATGTGCCGGCCATTATCAACCGCTGCGGGTTAATTACCGGTGCTTGGCAAATGGGTAAAGTAGATCAGGGTGTTTACGGTTTGTGGGTGGCGGCTCACTATTTTGAAAAGTCGCTGAGTTATATCGGTTTTGGTGGCAGCGGGAAGCAAGTTAGGGATTTGCTGCACGTTGAAGATTTTTTGAGATTAGTTAATTATCAGTTAGAACATTTTGCTGAATTTGACGGCGAAGTGTTTAATGTAGGCGGCGGTTTTAGCAACAGTCTTTCTTTGGTTGAAGCAACTGATTTGTGCCAAAAGATTGCGGGTAAATCGATTCCGATTAATCCTGTTTTGGAGGAACGCGCGGGGGATATTCCGATTTTTATTACCGATTCTTCTAGGGTGATGGAGAAAACAGGATGGCAGCCAGTTATTGGGCCGGAAGTGGCTTTGCAGGATATTTATGATTGGATTGCTGCTAATGAGGTGGTGTTGAGTTCGATATTGTAGGGATTTTTTTAATGGCAGATTGCAAATAGTAGGGTGCGTCGCTATGGAAAATTTCGCCACTATTTGAGTGACTAGAAGCGACGCACCCTACGGCGAAATTTCATCCCCGTCTAAAATTCCCACCATTATTTTCATTAAATCCTCTAAATCGTCAGGCACTTTAAACAAATTGATATCTTGAAAAATAGTGTGCTGATTTCGGTCTAACTTGCCAAATCGCCAGACATCTCCCATTGTCACCGCACCGTAAAAGATATTTTGCTCTTCAACGTGAGACATCGCAATCAATTCTACAGCTAGTTGGGTAAATCCTCTAGTCATATCGTCGTTATTTGCTTCAATGACTAGCAATTCTCGCTCGGATTTTACGAAATAATCTAAATTCCCCTTTAACCAGTTATTAACGTTGAGAGTATACTCAAATCGCAATTGACATTTGCAGTACCGGATGATGTCCAGCAAAACTGGCGATACTAATGATTCTCTTCTAGCTGTTTCGCTGCTGAGACTGACAAAAAATAAAGTTTCTTTAATTCTTTGTTTGAGAAAAGCTATTTCTGCCAGTTCTCTAGAGGTATGCGGCAAAGACAGCTCAGTTTTGATCGGCGAGTAATCAAATTCTGCTAAAATTTGATCCGTTTCGTAAGGTAACTCAAAGTATGAACGAAATGTATATTCTCGACCTTCCTGTAATATTTTTTGCTTGGTCATACTGTTTGAAATCGCAATGTGTTTATTTGTAAATTATTATAGCAAATCTCAATCATTCATACAGATGTGTAGAGGTAGTACCCCGTGCCTATCCTCTATCGCTTATCCCCAAACTTCTGTCAAATCCAAAACAAACCCCGGCAACACATCTTCACCGGACAAAGTTGCAGGATTTTCCAGCACTTCTACATCTTGATTTTGCCTGTAAATTTCCACCTTTCTGTTTTTTCTATCTATCAACCAACCTAAACGAACCTGGTTTTCCATGTATTCTTTCATTTTCTCTCGCAGTGGCTTCATATTGTCACTTTTAGAACGGAGTTCTACCACGAAATCAGGACTTAAGGGAAGAAAGCCTTCTTTTTGTTGTGGGGTAAGTGCGTCCCACCTTTCTTGACGCACCCAAGACGCATCAGGAGAGCGATCAGCCCCATTTGGCAGGTGAAAACCAGTAGAAGAATTAAATGCTTTACCGAGTCTAGTCCGCCGATTCCACAACCAGAGTTGCCCTTCTATATCGAGATTCCGATATCCTGTGTCGCCTCCGGTTGGTGGGTTCACGATTAATTCTCCTGTTGCTGTGCGTTCTAATTGTAACTCTCGATTGGCGATCGCCAATTCAACGAACTGCTCGCGGGTAACGGTGAGTGTTAGTGTCGGCGGAATATTCACAGCAATGGCGCGGGATGTTTGTGTCATCATTTTTTTCCTAAAATTGATGCTTTTTTAGCAAATTTATCCTGATTTTGCCCAGCCCAAACTACAGGATTACTTGCAATTTTTATTATAACAATTGAAATGGTCTAGGGGCAGCGATCGATCCTTAATTGTTTGGTTTCGATGCTTTGACAAACATTTGCCCTCCCAAAAACCGCCACAACAAAGGTAATTTCAAGTAAACTTTTAACAGCAAAGGCGAGGCAGGTCTGCCTTTAGTCGAAAACGGTAAAAATCTTGGTATAATTAAGTCGATTTCAAACCCGACTGTTTGTAAAAGTTCTTGCAGCGATAAGTGGGTAATCGGTAATTGATGGTCAATAAAATCGTAATATTCTTTGAATGAGTATTTAAAATTAGGCTGGATGACCAAGAGAGAACCCCCGGGATTGAGAGCGTCAAAACAAAAGGAGATAATTTGGATTAGTTCTTCTTTGCTGCTGAGATGTTCAAAAAAATTAGAGATAAAAATGCGGTCAAAATGTTCTGTAAAAGCTAGGTTATTTCCCCAATTTAAGACATCCAAATTCAGCACTTTGACATCAGGAGTGGCAAATAATTTTGAATCGGGATTAAGGTCAATCAAGCATTTTTCTCCCGCTTGAATTTGATTGATGAATTCGCAGTAACCGCCGCCAATATCTAAAACCGCTGATTCTGGAGGAACATAATATTGTAAAAACTCGTCAATTAAAACTTTCCAGAGTGCTACCTTTGCTTGCATCTGTGTGGAATCAAATCGATTGGCGTACAATTTTTTGAGATATGCGTCGGCTTTCATAGTAAAATAGCATAGACAGAGTATGAGTTTATCACTTTCACAGCTAACTATGAATGTTATATCTACCGAAATCCCGGAAGTTTTGATAATTGAGCCGAAAATTTTCGGAGACGACCGCGGTTTCTTTTTTGAGAGTTTCAATCACAAAGCTTTTGTCGAGAAAACAGGCGTGACGGCAGAGTTTGTTCAAGACAATCATTCCAAATCATCTAAAAATGTGCTGCGCGGTTTGCACTACCAAATGCAGCAGCCTCAAGGCAAATTGCTGCGGGTAGTTGCTGGCGAAATATTTGATGTAGCGGTGGATATTAGAAAAAGTTCGCCGACTTTTGGGCAGTGGGTGGGGTGTTTGCTGAGTGCAGAAAATAAGCAGCAATTTTGGGTGCCGGCGGGATTTGCTCACGGTTTTTTAGTGGTTTCGGAGACGGCTGAAGTTTTGTATAAAACTACAGATTATTATGCACCGGCACACGAACGGTGTATCCTGTGGAATGACCCCGATTTGGCGATCGACTGGCCGCTAGACGGTGCCCAACCAATTTTATCAGCTAAAGACCAAGCCGGACAAACATTGAAAAAAGCTCAAGTGTTTTGATCATGAAAATTTTACTCGCAGGTGGCAGCGGACAGCTAGCTCAAGAATTGCATCCGATTTTATTATGTTCGGGAGAGGTAATTGGGGCCGATCGCACTCGCCTCGACTTATCCCAACCCGAAAGCATCCGTCAAGCAATGGCTGAAATTCAACCGGATTTAGTCGTCAATTCGGGTGCTTACACTGCGGTAGACAAAGCTGAAAGCGAACCAGAATTAGCACACGCAGTCAACGGCATTGCACCCGGAATTTTCGCAGAAGAATGCGAAAAACTGGGAGCAAGTTTGATTCACTTTTCCACTGATTATGTATTTGACGGCAGCCACGGTTCTGCTTATCTGGAAACAGATTCTACGAACCCGCTGGGAACTTACGGCAAGTCTAAATTAGCAGGCGAGGAAGCAATTCGGAAAGCGGGAAACCGACATATTATTATTAGAACCGCGTGGGTTTACGGCAACGGTGGCAAAGGCAACTTTGTCAAAACCATGTTAAGGTTGGGAAAGGAAAGAGAAGAAATTCGAGTAGTAACAGATCAGATCGGAAGTCCTACTTGGACTGGGGATTTAGGTGCGGCGACTTCACAAATTATTCCTCTCCTTGAACCAGAAACTTTTGGAACTTACCAGTACACTAACAGCGGTGTGTGTAGTTGGTACGATTTTGCGATCGCCATTTTTGAGGAAGCCGAAAAACTCGGCTTTCCCCTAAAAGTTCAGCGCGTAATTCCCATCACCACTGCCGAATATCCGACACCCGCAAAACGTCCTGCTTTTTCTGTCCTCTCTACGGTAAAAATATCAGCACTTCTGGGTAAGTATCCTCCCCATTGGCGACAAGGGCTCAGACAAATGCTGGCAAGAGAAGTGAAATAAAAAATTGAGGAAGACTCAAAACGCGAGGGCGAGTTTTGTTCATGAGTTACCTGTTATATGCAAAGTTTCTCACCTAAACTCGCCCCTAACAATTAAAAATATCCCCATGTCTGAATCCATGAAAGTCAAGCAACAATATATTTTAATTGCCGCCTCAGTTCTCGGCATTCTAATACCAGCGTCATATATTTTGTACTTGATATCCCAAGCGGGAGACTTGTCTAATTTTGATTATTGGTGGATGACGTGGAATTTTTATTCAGTAGACGGTTTCTCTACAAATCCTTTTAATTGGATATTTCGGGCAAACGAGCATTTTGTCTTGATTCCGGCAATTATTTATGGCTTGAATATAGTTTTCACCCAAGGTTCAAATCTTGGTTTATGTTTAGTGGCCTGGTTCTTGGCTTGGATTCAGTGTTACGTCTTAATCGCTCTGCTGCCGTTAAATTTGAGGCGTTTTCCCCTGCAATTTATCTCCCTACTCCTTTGCATTTCTATTTTTAATTTTACTCCGGCGGCGGCTCACAATTGGATGCGGGGATTCAGCGGCGTTCACTGGATAATTGCTAATTTATTTGTAATTTGTTCGATATTTTGTTTGCAATATTATGTGAAACTTTTGTCAAGTAAGAGGAAGGCGGAGCCTCTGGATATTCATTCCCAGGCAGAGCCTGGTAACGAAGGATGGAAACAAAATAAGTGGGTAATTGGCAGCATTGTTTTTGGCGTTTTGGGCTGTATTAGTTACAGCACTCCTTTAGCTTTGTGGCCGATATTGTGTGCGGCTGCTGTTGTGCTGCGGTTTCCTCGGCGAATAATTTATTTGTATTTCATTGCTGCGATTGCAGTAATTGGCATTTATTTTTTAACTTATAAAACTCCATCTCATCACCCTTCTTTAACTAAAATTAACCCGCTCAAAACTCTCGAATATATTCCAACTTATCTCGGCGGAATTTTTAGCGAAAATATAATTGTTGCTTCAATTATTGGTATAATTGGTTTGATTGCAGTGACGGGTTTTGTGGGTTATTGGCTATTTGTAAAAAAGGTCGATCGCCCGGATTGGCTGCCTTGGCTATCAATCCAACTTTACACGCTGCAAACGGCGTTAATGGCCGCTGTCAGTCGATCGGGATTTGGCGTAGAACAGGCCACCGCTTCCCGCTACGCCACACTCCCAGCCTTGTTTTGGATGAGCACAATTGTCCTCACAGTATTGTGGGTGCGCGAGTTGCAGCCAACACCAAGAATCCAAGGGCGTTGGCTGACACCGCTGTTTGCAGTCGCCACAGTCGCGATTATTTTAATGTACGGCGTGGGAGGCGAAACTGCAATGGCGATCGCCCGCAGAGCAACCTATCAACCGTTAGTAGCATTATCACTGCAATTAGGCATCACCGACGTAACGCTAATTAAAGACCGCGTAGGCAATAGACCGGCGGCTTTTATCGGGTTAATCGATGCCTTAAAAACTCACAACTTAGTGCCATTTAACAAAGATATAAAAAAGCACAATTTCTGTGCAGCATTAAATACAAAAATCTCTCCTAACTTACTGTCAGCACCCAAAGACGGAGTACCCGGATATTTTGATACAGCCACCAAACTTGCACCAACAGCAGCGAGAGTAATTGGCTGGGTAGGAGACCCCGAAAACAATGTAAAATGTATTGCCATTCTCAACCAAGAAAATGTCGTTCGAGGTTTCGCCATGTCAGGATTTCCGCGCCCAGATTTAGTTAAATTGTTTGGCCATTCCTACGAATTCGCAGCTTGGAGAGGATACATTCAAACATCACCAACAGATAAATTATTGACAGCCTATACCTCCTTTAAAAACCGCGAAGGTTGGGTAGCTTTGCGAAATTCCCAAGTTATCAATAAAAACTAAAAAACCTCTCTTTCTCCTCCTCTGCGCCCTCTGCGCCCTCTGCGGTTAATAAAAAAAATCTCATTGACAACACAAATAAAATATCCCTATGCCAAAACACCTCAGCTTCGTAATCCCAGTTCACAACGAAGAAGCCACCATAAAATTACTGTTTGAAAAAATCCAACTTGTCATGTTTCAAACAGAAATTGACAGTTACGAAGTCATTTTCATAGATGACGGTAGCCGCGATTATTCGTGGCAAGAAATCACAGATTTAGCCAGCCAACATCCCAAACTAATTAAAGCGATTAAAATGCGCCGCAACTTTGGCAAATCCGCCGCACTTTCAGCAGGATTTCGCAATGCAGCAGGGATAATTATCTTTACTCTCGATGCTGACCTTCAGGATGATCCCGCTGAAATTCCCAAATTTTTACATCATTTAGAATCGGGATTTGATTTAGTTTCCGGTTGGCGAAAACAGCGGAACGACCCGCTTTCTAAAACTTTACCTTCCAAGCTGTTTAATGCCGTTGCGTGTTTGCTGACAGGGGTGCAAATGCACGATATGAATTGCGGTTTTAAAGCTTACCGTAGGGAAGTTTTGCAGTCGATTAAATTGTACGGGGAATTGCACCGCTACATTCCGGCTTTAGCAAACAATTTAGGATTTAAAATTGGCGAAGTAGTTGTCGAACACCATCCGCGAAAGCACGGAAAATCGAATTACGGCTGGGAACGTTATGCGCGGGGATTTATTGATTTGTTGACGGTGTTAGCCACGACGCAGTATTTGCACAAACCGGGTCATTTGTTTGGGGGTTTGGGATTATGTTTTGGCTTGGTTGGAACTGTTTCGCTGAGTTATTTGATAGTTATTTGGTTTCTGAATTTGGCGGGGATGAATTTTGGGCCGATCGGCAATCGACCTTTGTTATTTTTTGGGATTTTGTGTACAATTCTGTCGGTGCAGTTGATTTCTTTGGGAATTTTAGCTGAGTTGATGGCGCGGAATGTAGATGCTGATTATGTGGACAAGCAAATTAGCGAAATTATTGATGATTCGGGTTTTGATATTTAACCGCAGATTAGATTCGGCGGTTGAAACCGCTTCTATACAAACAAAGTCGGCGCAACGCCAGACTGAATAAATATCTGATGTTTTCAAGAATAGTATTATCTAATTTTAAACAGTATCCATTTGCCTTCTCGATCTACTATTTCTCCGTCAATATTTGGGTGCCAATCGCTGCGAGTCAGGATATAATCGGCATGATAGTTTCTGGCTACTTTGACTAAATCCGCACTGCTGCGGCGGATGAAAAAGTCATTTCCTCCCCAGATCATTTGCGGGTTTAAGGGAACTCCTAAAACGGTTTCCATGCGATTTTGCCATTCTTTGATGCCTTTTTCGGTAAAGGGGAAGTTCTTGAAGTTGACGACAATCGCTCTTTCGGAGAAAAACTGGAAGCTGGTAACTGAGGGGGGAATTAATACGAGTGAATCGCGGCTGCTAATTTGCGAAAATCGCACAGCTAATTTGCTTAAGTCGTCTCTGGGAACGGAATTGATGTTAACTCTTGTTTGAAATACATTTAATATAGGTTTGGGCAGAATTCCTGCTACTCCACAAACTAAGGTGGCCGTAGTTATTAAGGCTAATGTGTGAGTTAGAGTCTGTTTTATAGATGTAGCTAGGGATGTTTCTTCTAAAATGAATGGCAAGGCGAGGATTGAGAAAAGGACGGGGATGCTAATTATTCGATCGCCCATTATTTCCCATGAATCAGTCACCGGATAGATCAAGCTGAAAATTACCGTTCCTACTGCTAAAATCCACAACAATATATTATATCGTTTGGGAAATGCGTATTTTTTTGTTTGCCACACTGATAATCCTAGGAAAATGATACCCCTAAAAGGCAAAGTTAGTACAACTAACAGCAACAAGCTAATAGCTATTTTTTTTTCTTTGTAAAGTATATCGACCGTCAAACAAACAGCAATAAATATGATTAATTGAGCAAAAGGTACAGTTCTAGCTAACTGTAGTTTGGCGATAAAAGCCAAAGGGTAAACTTCGACAAATAGGTAATTTAGAAACAGTGCAAAAATTGATGTTCCAACAATCACATAAAAATTAACCTTGTCTTCTTTTCGCAATAATTCGGCATTTTTGATGCACAGCAAGCCACCCATTATGAAACATATAAAGTTGAACCAATTCCCAATATCCCAATTTGACGGGAGGATGTGGTGGGGGTTGCGGACTTTCGCGTGAATGTAGACAAAATCGGCGTTGTCGATAGTGTGAGTGCTGGTAGTACCTGTTAATAACATCGGTACGTAAACGATACTTGCCATTGCTGCTAAAAGTGCGATCGCCAAAATCAATGTTTTGAAATTCCGCTGTCTTACAGATTGAATTACCAAAACGGGAACCATCATCAATCCTGGCAACAAACCCACTAAAAGTTGCAGCACACACCCTAATCCAAAACAGAAATATCCTGTCAACCATTTCTGGCGCAAACTAAAGTAAATTCCCCAGATGGCGAAGGCCATTGCGAAGGTACTGGGTACTGATTTGGTGGAAAATATCAGGGTGTTACCAACATCTGTAAATGAAGCGGCTATACATAAAAAAGCCATCGCAGCAGCAGGCAGTTTGGAATTAGTATAGATATTGATAATTGCGTAGCAACCTAGGATAAATGAACCGAAGGCGAGGAATTGATAAATAAAGTGCGCTAGGGGAATGCTGGTTCCTAAGTTGGCGAGCAAATAGATAATATAATAATAGTAGTACCTGGGATTAAATTTCACCATTTCCTGAACGTAATAATCATTTTTATACAGTTCAGGATTTAGCATAAATTGAATTGGCGGCACTTCGGGAAAGTTGCCTCCAATCGGGAAAATATAGCCAGTTGCCATCAGGGAGCCGATGATGACAAAAGTATATAGAGATAGATTAAAATACCAGTGGGATTTTTGATGTTTTTGCATTGACGGTTCCACTTACCTACTCACAGCCAAATTGTTAATCTCCAGTTGGCATTGGTTTGATAAATCCTGTTTCCTGCTACTCAATACCTCAAGCAGCAGATAAATGGGATTTTTGCCCTCAACTAATAGATTTAAGCCGATCGCACTTTTTTGACTATAAGCCATCTCTGCTGAGTCTACTAATTTACCTTGCTTGTCCCACAAAGTCAAGCGCAGGACAACTCCCGGACATTGTTGGTTAGGTAAATTGAGTTTGCCGGTAACTTTTACTTTGTCTGAAATCGAACCTAAATACAGGAAAGATGTATCGAGTTTCTGGCTGTTTTTAATTGGATGAGTTACAATCTTATATAGGTTATCGGATTCTTGACTGACTGAATAATTGGCACTTGTGTAGATTGATTGATGCAAACTAATCCAATCTAACTGCGTGCCCGGTCGATCGACTATTTGCCGCTGCATCGCCTCCAGAGTCCTAACTGCCGTTGCTGTATCAGTCGTCTTCACCCTCCGGTAAACCCTGACAGTCACGCCGTTTTCTAGCTTAAACTGTTCCGGTAGCAATTGGAAATCGCGGGCAATTTCCCAGTTTTCAGTAAAGGCATCGTACACAACTTTAACAACATCTTGTTCGTGCGATCGCAAAACTTGTTCGTCACTCGGTAACACCTGCTGAAAAGGCACAGCAACCACCGCATATTGTGACTGCAACAACTCGGGTAGCGGGTAAGTATCCCGCGAGTCAATTTGCGGCCTCCCGATTGTATTTAATTTCCACCAACCCTCCGGCGGATTTAATTTGCGGTTGGCTTGTCTGAGGATATTAGCATTAAAACTGTTAGAAGCACCGGCAATATAAATCGGTTCTTCGTTTGGTGCTAATTTTCGCAGAAACTCTACTAATTTTACAACTTCGCCGTAGTCCGATCGCACTAACGGTGGAAAATTACCCACAAACAGTCTTGACACATCAATTTTGAGAGGAATTAACCCAACTGCGGCATTCACAATCAGGTACAAACCCGCGACACCCAGCATTAAATACCGAACTTTTCCCTTGAGTGTCAGCCAAGTTGTCCAGAAAAATGTTGACAATCCCAAAAGTGCGATCGGTGTAAGATGAATTGTATAGTGCAAGTAGCCGTAACGCAAAACTAACAGCCATTCAATCAGCGACAAAACCCCAAACAACGAAACAAAAATAGCCGCCGCCGGAACCAGGATTCGGGTGAGAATTCCCGTCGAAAAACCAATCAGTACCAGCAGCCAAGTTCCCAAACCGTAAAAATCCGCATAACGAGTTAAAATATCATTTACAGGCAAACTCCAAGCGACATACAAATTGCGGTAGTCAACCGTCAGAGCACTGCGAGTAAAATCTCCCGCTACTAACATTAAAATAGTCAAGCTAGTTGCAGCTATCAAACCCAATTTGATGCCGGATTCAAACAAGAATCTGTAGGGAAACAACACTGCCACGTCCTTGTCTTTGGGAGACGACAATGCCGTTTTTTTACGGTATATTAGTACAATAAACTCGATGAAAGCCTGTAAAGTCGCTGCACCAAAAAATGCGATCGCACTATAAGCAAAATGACGCCGCAACAGAATCGCCGCCGCCAGCAAAAACCCAATTAACAGGATGTTCCACCAATATTTTAGCTTAATATCCTGCACGTAAACCCAAATTGCCAAGGCTACAAACACACAGCCGCCAGTATCCAGATATCCCCGCAGAGTCGGTATCCAACTCATCGGAATTAATAAACTCAGCAGCACCGTTGACCAAAACACCCGGCGGGGATAAACTGGAATTAGCTGTGCAGAAATTGCCCCCAGCAACAGGCGAAACGGCAGCACATAAATCAGGGATACACTGAGAATGTAACTCAGCCGAGACTCGCCAAATAACAAAATAAACGGCACTAACGGCAAAGAAATTAACAGGTTTTTTTCCTTAGATAGAGAGTCTATAACTCCCCCCCATGCTTTATCTGGCGAGTCTCGAAATAAATTTGCCGTGTTGACTGTAGCGGTGTTGTAGCCCGCGTAATCCCACCAATAAAAAGTATGTTCGCTGGATACATAGATTGATGTTACTGCAACTGTTACGAGAACAAGTAAAAACAGGAAAAACCCATCCATTATAAATTTACGAGGCAATTTAAAAGAAACAACATCAAATAATCCCATCCGTCTAGCAACCCTAAGTAACTCCTCAACTTCCTCTTTATATCTTGCTTCGCGCCTTCGCGCTTCGTTAACTTACTTTAAAACACTACCTTGCAAAAAATCCTCCAACTTTTCTGCATATTGCCGATTCGCGATCGCACTTGGATGCAGGTCATGAGGTAAATTATTATTGGCAGGTATTTTCAAATCAACCGAAATATCCGCCGTAGCAATTCCCTCCTGACTTAACTCCTCCAACATCTTAGCAGAACCCGCATTAATTCCCGCAACAACTAACTTAACACCATTAGCCTCAGCCACACGGTTAAATTCTTCAATAATTGCCTTAGAAACCTCATGGCTTCTATACAATCCCTCTTCAAATTGATTGTAATTAACATCCAAAAAATGGCTTAATGCAGAAACCCGCATCAGGGGGAACTCGTGATATTCAAGTTTTGTCATCTTGTAGGTAAAATTATTTTCTCCATTTAGCCTAGCATCGGGTTGAAACAGAATGCCGAGTTTGTTCCAAGAAGCCATCTGCTTGCTTCTCGCCCTCAACAAAGTATTGCGGCGGTCGTGAAATCCCGCATAAGCAATCACCGCTATTTTGGGTTTATTTCCTTGTTTGAGTGCTTCTTTGAATTGAATAAACGAGTGCAGCGTGCCGTAGCCGTTAACGCCAAAATTAACTATTTCATATTTGGGTAATTTCTCTTGCAGCAACCAAGCATAAGTTTCGCTGTCATTCAATGACCAACCGTAGGTAAAAGAACAGCCAAATATCCAAATTTCAGGCTTTTTTGACGATAAATTGTAAGTATTGAGGGGATGTGTTATTCTTAAACTATTATTGAGATGAGTTGTATTAAATGAGTAATTGCCGTTAAGTGTTACCTTGAATTTACCGGGCAAATGTTTGTAGCCGAGTTCCGAGTCTTTGGTGAAAAAGTTACCTTTTGGTTCGACGGCCACATCAACATTTTCTATTTGCCAGGGTTTGTATCCCGCAACCCGCAAGACAATTTCAGCCGTGGTGGTGGATAAAAAAATTGGAAAAATTAGATATGTTATTAATCTGAAAGCAACATTTTTAGCAAAATCTTTTTCGATCATTAACATAATATGAAATGTCAGCAAAAGTATAGTAAACTGCCATGCGAGTATTATCTAGTTCATGGATCTAATTTAATTAGATTGAGCGCACCAATATCAGCAACGGGCTAGAAGCCCGTTCCACAAAAAATAAACTTGATTGTGAAACAGGCATCTTGCCTGTTCTTGAGAATAAGCTGTTCGGCATTTAAAAGACGATTGTAGGGTGCGTCAGTTTTAAAGCGTTTCCCATGTCTAGTCAGTGTTCTAGCTGACGCACCATACCTTGATCGTTAGTGGTTTAAATGCTCCACAGCTTATTGCCACATCTCAGTTTAAACTCACATCTTGCACCAATATCAGCAACGGGCTAGAAGCCCGTTCCACAAAAAATAAACTTGAATGTGGAACGGGCATCTTGCCCGTTCTTAAGAAGAGTGCAAAATATTGGTTTCAGCTAATTGATTAATTCCTAATAATTTGCTTCCTCCTCGTACTCGGGAGTCTTATTTTTCTCAGGGATATTCACCCGAGGAGCCTGGTAAGGCTTCGGCGCCTCATCGTCAGCCCAAGCATCCGCCTCCACATCATCCTCGTACTCGTACTGCACGATCGGCTCTTTCGGGCGAGAACTCTCAGAGCGAGTGTACTGCTTCTCCTCGTACTCCTCCTCGTAATCGTCCTCCTCGCCGCCCCAATTATCCTCTTCGTAATCCTCGTAATCGTCGATAATCGGCTCAGGTTGCACCGCGCGCATCTGCTGCGGCTGCCGCACCGGAGGCCGGTTCCACTGCGAATCCTCGTCCCAAGGAACTTCCTCCACCGCAGGCTGCGCTACCTTGCTGCGCATTTCCGGTGCAGGTATCCGCACGCCCGGGCCCAATTGATGGTCTGTAGCCACGGGTTTCGGGTAATAACCTTGCTCGTCCTCTTCCCGTTCCCAAGGCGCTTGTCCCAAACCGACGCGCTCCAGCAAACCCACGCTAAGCTGCCTGAGCCTTTCCTCGGAACCTTCAAACACAATCAAGCGATTCGGGCCGCTGCTGACAATTTCTTCAATCCCCAACTCGTAAGTGCTGAGAACTTGGTCTGGGATTTGAGGGATTCCCAGGGAAGCGATAATTATAGAAACTAACTTACCGTCTTCGGGGTCGAACCTAAAGCCCCGCACCCTACCTAAAAGTTCGCCGGTTTCGGTAATAACTTCGCTGTTAATCAAAATGCTGTAGACTTCAACATCAACATCATCTTCGATCGCGCTCTCATCTTCCACCAACAGCACGTCGCCGATTTCGCTGACATTGTTGAGGAACATAAACCTCGGCATTCCAGCGACCGCGAATATATTATCACGCAGACCGATCGCCACAACCTCCCGCCGGTCAATGTCCACCCACAATTGACTGACCACCCCCAAGCGTTTGCCTCTGTCGCGGGTGATGACTTGAGTGCCGAGAATGTCGGAGCGTTGGCAGATTTGTTCGGATGTCATTCTAACTTTAATCCTGATTTATTAAGTACATATATCACTCAACACGAGCGTTAACATAAACTCCGGGACTACAACTTCAGTCCTATGACTTGAGTATAAGCTCCCCGCGCTTGAGTAACGCCAATTGTACGCTCAGCCGATTGAATCATAGGTCGCCGCAAACTCACAACAATAAACTGGGCTTGTTCAGACTGTCGTTTTATCATTCTAGCTAATCGCTCCACATTTGCCCCATCGAGAAACATATCCACTTCATCAAAAGCGTAAAACGTAGACGGGCGGTAGCGTTGCAGCGCAAAAATAAAACTCAGCGCCGTCAGCGACTTTTCGCCTCCAGACATGGAAGCCAGCCGCTGTACGGGTTTGCCCTTCGGGTGAGCGACCAAATTCAAGCCGCTGCTGAAGGGGTCTTCCTGGTCATCTAGCTGGAGATAGCCGTCGCCTTCGGAAAGTTCCGCAAAGATAGTCTGAAAGTTCTCGTTAACCGCGTCGAAAGCTTCTTTAAAAGCGCGCCGCCTGAGTGTGGTAAAATTTTCGATTCTCAACAGCAGTTCAGTGCGTTCTCCTTCCAATGTCGTCAATTTTTGACTCAATTCTTGAAGGCGTTCTTGAGTGCGGTTGTACTCTTCCAAGGCTAGCATATTGACAGGTTCTAAAGCTTGAATGCGTTTGGCGATCGCCTTTACTTCCTGCTGCAATTCCGTCAAATTGGCTTTCTCAACATTTTCAGGAATCGACGGCACGGGGTCGGGCATTTCCGCCCGCTGCGTTTCCAATAGAGTGCGGATTGCGGCTAATTGTTCCCGGCGTTCTTGCTGGGTTTCGTGAAGTTTTTGCAACTGCCACTGTAACTGCTGTTTGGCTAAATGCTTCTCTCGCAGTTGAGATTCCGCCCGATCGCGATCTCCCTTCTGCACGCCCAATTTTTCCTCAATTTCCCCCAAAGCCGCCTTAGCTTCCGCAATTTGCCGATCGACTTCTAACTGCTGCGAAACAATGCGATCGAGTGCATCCGCCCCCGCGTTTTGCTGCACTTGCCAATCCTGCAATTTCTCGCTACCTTCCTTAATTTTGTCTTCCAAACGCACGAATTGATTTTCCAAGTCTACAAGGCGCTGCTGGACGTTTCTCAGAGCCAATTCTCGCTCTTGCAGTTGCGCTTCTAGAGCGCGCAAACTCGATTGCATTTGCTGCCATTCGCTGTGACTGTTCGACTCTTCCAACTGCGCCAAAGTTTGCCGGTACTGCTGCAATTGAGTTTCCTGTGCGGGCAATTCTCGTTCCAGCAACTGCAATCTCGATCGCGAATTAGTTAATTCCTGTGTATTTTTCGCAATTTGCGATCGCACTTGTTCCTGTTGCGCTTGCAAATTCTTAATTTCTGAATCCAACTGTTCCAAGCGCAACTGATTTTCGCGCAAATTCTGTTTCGCTTCCATCAATTCTTGGCTGCGAGTTTTGACTGCAACAGACGCGCGGTCGATCGCAATTTTGCACCGTGACAAAATCCGCTCAATTTCCTCCAACCTTTCTTGCAGAGATGCGATCGTCCGCGCTTCACTAGCAGCCTCGCTAGCCTCAACCGTGCCAAAATGCAAGGTAGATCTGTTAGTAGAACTTCCCCCAGTCATCGCCCCGCTAGTTTCCAAAATTTCCCCGTCCAAAGTGACAATCCGGTACTGTCCCAAATAGCGGCGGGCGTCGCTGAGGTTGCTAAACACAACCGTACTGCCAAAAACGTAAGCAAAAATTTCCTGATACCGCGAATCGCAATCAATCAAATTAACAGCCGCATCCACAAACCCAGCCGCGCGCCGCAAATTTTCATTCACCGAATACCTGCCGCCCCTAATCTTATTCAAAGGCAAAAACGTCATCCTTCCCGCCCGTTTTTGTTTCAGCAATTCGATCGCAGCAGCAGCCACGCTGTCATCTTCCACCACCATATTTCCCATGCGGCCGCCCGCCGCAATTTCCAGCGCCAACTGATAGCGCGGTTCTACCCTGCCCAGTTGAGCCACCAAGCCGCAAACTCCGCCAATTCCGCTTTGCGCGACAATTTTTGCAGTAAACGTTCCCGTCGCTTCTTGCAGTGCTTGAAACTGCACTTCTAGTTTGTCTAATTTGCGCTGTCTTTCCCGCTGTTCTTCCAACAAACGAGTTTGAGTTTCCTGTTGCAGTTGCAATTCTTGTTCGGCTTCGACTAAAATCTGATGCAGCGATTCTACTTGCAAAGATGCCATGCCTTTGGTTTCCCCAAGGCGAGATTGCTGCTCTTTTTTCGCTGCAATTTCCTGTTCCAATACTTGCAGCGATTGGTTTTGTTCTTGAATTTGGTTTTGCAGGCGATCGGCTCTTTCGCCAATGGTAGCTTGTTCTGTACGCTGCGGTTCCAAAGTTTGTTGAATTGTTTCGATTTGGCGGTGCAGTTCCGTTTGCTGCTGTACCCAAACTTCGGCCGTCGAGGCGATCGCATTTGCAACTTCCCGACTTTCATCTAAACTTTGCTGGGCTGCGTCCCGCTGTTCCTGAAAACTCCCCTGCTGAGACTTAACATAAGATATTTCAATCTCAATTTGCTCCAAACTTTGCTTGAATTGCCGAACTTCTTGCTCGGTTTGTGCTATATTAGCCGCCATTTGCCCAGCAGTTTTTTCCAAATCCTGTTTGCGGTTTTGCAGTTGCCGCCGTTCCGCTTCCTGAGTCGCAATACTCGCTTGCAAAGCCAACAATTCCGACTCGCCCAAAGCTTTAACGCGGGCATTCAGCGCGTCAAGTTCAGCGGTTGCTTCTTGAATTTGGGTGCTAATTGCTTGCAGTTGTTCGGTGAGAGATGCCGAAGTGCGATCGCCCGCTTCAATTTGTTCGCGCAGTTTCCATTCTTGCTTTTGCAACTGGCGGAATTTTAGGACAATTTCCCACTGCGACTTTTCTTGAAATTCCGCCCGCAATTTTTGATATTTTTCCGCTTTTGTGCGATCGTTCGCCAGTCTATCGCGCTGAGAAATCAGCTCTTTTTCCACAATCCGGCTGCGTTCTTCCACATCCTTAACTTCATCCAACTTCTGCCTAGCTAAGGAGATTTTGCGATCGAACTGAGCCACCCCAGCCAATTCGTCAATGATTTCTCGGCGTTCCTTAGAATTCATCGAAATAATGCTGGTAACGTCTCCTTGCAGCACGACGTTATAGCCTTCGGGATAAATTCGCAAGCGGTTGAGTTGTTCGTGCAGTTGAGTCAGCGTGCAAGGTGCGCCATTAATGTAATAAGTTGAAGTGTAAGTACCTTGGCGAGTTACCCGAAGTTTGCGGGTCACACTCCACTCATCCGATTTTGGATTTTGGATTTTGGATTTTGGATTGGTAGCGAGTAGTTGTCCGTTGTTGTCTTGATTTTCTGCGATTTCTATCTCTTCTACGTCTTCAACAGATAACTCTTCCGATTTTCGATTTTCGATTTTTGATTTTCGATTGACAGGAGATGATTGGCCGTTATTGTCTAGAGTTTCGGCAGTTTCTATCCCTTCAACTTCCTCTGCTTCAACAGATAACTCATCTGCTGCATTTTCATCCTCATCTTCATCCCGGGCGAACCATTCCTCCCCCACATCTTCCAGCGCAAAAGTCGCAGTCACGCTAGCTTCGATCGTACCGCGCTTGTTTTGGGCGCTGTTCACCAAATCCGGCAAACGTTCAGCCCGCATTCCCTTAGAACTCGAAAGTCCGAGACAAAACAGCAAAGCATCGAGGATGTTGGACTTCCCAGAACCGTTGGGCCCGGAAACCACAGTAAAACCGGGCAGCACGGGAATGGCCGTCGTGCCGCCAAAAGATTTAAAGTTAGTCAGTTCGATCCGTTTAATGTGAACCATATGCTAGGAGTAGCTTTGGCTCTAGGTTGTTGTCACAGGGTAGCACAGGCAATGGGGCGATCGACAATGTGTGAACTTTCCGACATTGGCGATCGAACCGATATATTACACCTTTGTCAACAACCCTGTCGGGCTGTACTTAAAAAGCTTATTGACAAAGGTGCAACATCTGTGACGCATCGACCGCCAGAAACGAACGTAAACTTTGATACAAATAACTCAATGAAAGTCGATCGGCACAATTTGTGCTATCGTACCTGAAAGCCCCACCCAGAGACAATCCCAGCAAATATAGTGCCTGAAATTCCTCATGTGCCCCCTAGACATATAAAAACTTTCCGGTAAAATCGAACCAAAATTAATAATGTATAAAGTAACGAAGCGCATTATGGAGGGCACACCCATTACACCAGCTCTGAACTCGTCCAATTTTTCAGCTTCACCCGAAAGCGACGAACAAGTATTACAAATTTGGGGTCGCGAGCCCCTTAAAGGACACGTCAAAATCAGCGGCGCCAAAAACTCGGCCTTAGTCGTCATGGCAGGAACCCTGCTGTGTCCAGACGATTGCCGCCTCCGCAATGTTCCGGGTCTAGTCGATGTGGCCCGCATGGGGCAGATTCTATCGGCCGTAGGAGTCAAAATAGAGGCAAATGGCGACGTTTTAGATATCAACGCCAGCCAACTCATAGATGCTCAAGCCCCCTACGAATTAGTCAGCCAACTGCGGGCGAGCTTCTTCATCATCGGGCCGCTCCTAGCGCGTTTGGGATTTGCTAAAGTGCCCTTACCCGGAGGTTGTGCCATCGGCGCCCGGCCCGTTGAACTCCACGTTCGCGGGCTCCAAGCCCTCGGCGCCGAAGTCCACATCGACCACGGTACTGTTCACGCTTACGTCAAAGGGCCGAACCGCCGCCTCAAAGGAGCCAAAATTTATTTGGACTACCCCAGCGTCGGCGCAACAGAAACTTTGATGATGGCGGCGACTCTGGCTGAAGGAGAAACCGTGATTGAAAATGCGGCTCAAGAGCCGGAAGTCGCAGATTTGGCGAATTTCTGCCGCGCTATGGGAGCAAAAATTCAAGGTGCCGGCACTAATACGATCGTCATTTCGGGAGTTCCCAGACTGCACGCGGTAGACTATTCAATTATTCCCGATCGCATCGAAGCCGGAACATTTTTAGTAGCCGGAGCCATCACTCACTCAGAAATCAGTTTGTCGCCGGTAATTCCCGACCACCTGACGGCCGTAATTGCCAAATTGAAGACAATTGGGGCGCAAATTATTGCAGAATCCCCCGACATTTTGCGGATAGTTCCCGGTCAAACTCACTCCGCCACAGACATCGAAACTCTGCCTTACCCCGGTTTTCCCACAGATATGCAAGCTCAGTTTATGGCTTTGCTGACGCTGAGCGACGGAGACAGCTTGATCAAAGAAACCGTGTTCGAGAACCGCTTGCGCCACGTAGCAGAGCTCAACCGCATGGGCGCCGACATTCGCGTTAAAGGCAATGTCGCGATTGTGCGCGGAGTGTCGCTGCTGTCGGGTGCGCCGGTGGTAGCAACAGATTTGCGGGCTTCGGCGGCTTTGGTGCTAGCGGGACTTGCCGCCGATGGTGTCACCACTATCAGCAGCTTGCAACATTTAGACCGCGGCTACGAGCAGTTAGAGGTGAAGCTGCAAAAATTGGGAGCTAAGTTGCGGCGGGTCAAAGAGGGCACAGAGCCGACCATTGCTGAGGCTCCTGTCAATCCCGTGCGATCGGGTTTAAACTGTTAATTAGTCAGTTGACCGTTGACTGTTGACTGTTGACGGTTAACTGTTGACGGTTAACTGTTAACGGTTAACTGTTGACTAATGAATAATCACTACAATGTCGAACATACCCCTCATCGGTTTGAAAGCAGACCAGTTTCGCCACCCGCTAGACTTGGAAGCCACCAGCACTCTCAAACAACTGCCCGGCCTGGATTTGATCGTGCGGCAGTTGCTGGGACAACTTGGCGAACAGTTTTTCATGCTCGAAAATCTGGCTTCTAGCGTCCAAGTCGGCGAAAATCAATTGCCTCACCTGCATAAATTGCTGGTGGATGCCTGCAAAACTCTGGATTTAGAAGTGCCGCAGCTTTATGTCCGCCAGCATCCGATGCCAAATGCTTACACCTTTGCGATGCGGGGAAAACAGCCTTTTGTGGTGATGCACACTTCTCTGATTGATTTGCTCACAGAGGAGGAAGTTAAGGCAGTAATCGCTCACGAGTTGGGGCATTTGAAGTGCGAGCACGGAGTTTACCTGACTCTGGCTAATTTAATTGTGTTGGCCGCCGGTCAAATTTCGCCTCTGGGAACCGTGCTCGCGCAGGGTTTGCAGGCGCAAATGTTGGAATGGTTGCGGTGTGCGGAATTTACGTGCGATCGCGCCGCCTTGCTCGCCACCCAAGACCCAAAAGTGGTAGCATCGCTGTTGATGAAACTGGCCGGAGGTTCGCCGACTTTAGCTCCGAAACTGAATGTAGATGCGTTTTTGGCGCAGGCGCGGGCCTACGACGACATCAGCAGCACTCAACTGGGAGAAATGCTCAAACAAGCTCAGACGGCTCAGTTGTCCCATCCTGTACCAGTATTGCGCGCCCGAGAGATCGATCGCTGGGCAAGTTCAAAAGATTATGAATCTCTTGTGCAAAATCGATCGGTGTGTTATGATGGTGAAACGAAAAAGGGCGGGTGGCGAAATTGGTAGACGCATCAGACTCAAAATCTGACACCGAAAGGTATGAGAGTTCGATTCTCTCCCCGCCCACTGCTAAAAAAGCTTAATAAATCTAGGGTTCCAGATGATAAGTCTGGAACCCTAATTTATATGGCATGGGGAATTGGGAATTGGGCATCGGGCATCGGGCATGGGAATTGGGAATTGTGAATTGCGAATTGCGAATTGCGAATTGGTAACTAATGACAACCGTCAACAGTCAACCGTCAACAGTCAACAGTCAACAGTCAACCGTCAACAGTCAACAGATTTTATGGGTGAAATCGCCGCTTTAGGCGCTGCATTTGTCTGGGCTCTATCTTCCACCATCTGGCAGCGAGTAGGACAGCAAATCCCCGCAGTGGTGCTAAACTTGCTCAAAGGCGCGATCGCCCTTTTCATGCTCCTTGCCACTGTACTAATTTTAGGTAAACCCTTACCCCCAATCAACCCTAATATTTTAGCAATGCTGCTCATCAGCGGCGGCCTAGGAATTGGCATCGGAGACACCGCTTTCTTTATCGTATTAAAATATTTAGGTGCGAGGCGAACGCTCCTTTTAGAAACCCTATCTCCCCCTTTAACAGCTTTATTTGGCTTAATATTTTTGCAAGAAAACTTATCGCCCGTTGCTTGTACAGGCATTCTTTTAACAATCTGCGGCGTAGCTTGGGTAATTGCAGAACGAACAGCCGAAACAACCTTACCATCAAAACATCTTTGGCAGGGATTAGCCATTAGTTTATTAGGACAAACAAGCCACGCCGCCGGAGCAGTTTTATCCCGCGCGGCCTTCACTCAAATAGATATCGATCCCCTGTGGACTGCGACCTTGCGTTTGAGCGGTGGCCTAGCAGTCATGTTATGCTTTTTGAACCCAACCAACCGGGAAAGTTTCAAACAATTAAAAGCGCCCAAACTATTAAATGCAATCATTCTAGCAGCTTTTTTAGGAACCTATCTCGGAATTTTCCTGCAACAGATTTCGCTGAAATATGCACCCGCAGGAATAGCTCAAGCACTCAGTTCTACCAGTCCCCTATTTATACTGCCTTTAGCCGTGCTGGCGGGCGAAAAAGTGAGCCTTCGGGCTGTTTTGGGCGTAGTTGGTGCGATCGGCGGAATCGCCCTATTATTGGGTTTGAAGTGATTAAATGTGAGAAGAGAGATTTAAGATTTTAGATTTAATACCAGTTCCCAAAAAGAATGAAACTGTAGGTCTGCTCCCAACCGTGATAGTCATCAGTGATTCCCCAATCTAAAATCTAAAATCTAAAATCCTATGACTGATTATCGAGGCGATCGGCAAACTAGCAATTTAGCAGCTATTCACCAACAAATCAATTGGCTTCACCAACAGCCAGACGGCATCATATTTCAACAAAATTCCGGCGATAACTGCATAGCAGTTAAAAAAATCCGCTCAGTGCTACTACTGCTTTTAGCAGACAGAGAAACCTTAAGCACAAATGTAGCTCAATCAATCCTAGACCTCAACAATCCGCTAAATTTAATATTTCCCTATGCCAGAGCCATGCTGCTAGCATTAGTCTGGAAAAATCAACCAAAAAATATCTATATAATTGGCTTTGGCGGCGGCAGCATTCCCAGATTTTTTCACCATTATTTCGCTAACGCGATAGTCGAATGTACAGATATTGACCCCACAGTAGTCGAAGTTGCTCGCAAATTTTTTGGCATTCAATTCGACGACAGACTAAAAGTAGCGATTCAAGACGGGCGCGAATATCTTGACCGACAAAATCCAACAGTAAAAAATGATCTAATTATCGTGGATGCAGGTTTGGGCAGTGGCTATATGCCCTATAGATTGGTGACACAAGAATTTTACCAACTGTGCAAAAATCGCTTGTCAAGCGCAGGTGCTGTAGTTGTCCACCTGTTCCACAAACAAGAGTTTAACGCGGCGGCGGTGAAAACCATTCAAACTGTGTTCGCACAAATTTATATATGCAATTTAGAAACCGGCAACTGCATTGTGATTGCGACTAATACTCCCGATTTAGGTAAAAATGAAATTTTCTTGAAAGCCGAACTTATTCAAGATTTCCACAATTTAGAATTTTCCTTAAGAGAAATGTCGCTTCAGCTAAAAAAAGTAGCGCAAATGCCGGAATGGGTGAAAAATTGGGAAACCCTGCCAATTTTTACAGATGCTGAAATACCTGCAGGATATTGGGACTGATAAATATATGACTTACGCACTCGCCCACAAAGAAATCGGTTTTTTTAATTCTTATGGAGGGTTTTAAGTATGTATTTGGTTAAAAAACCCGGTTTCTGGCTACCCGTGCGTAAGTCCTAATACCAAATCTAAATCAGTCAATAGTTGATATTAGCGAACATCTGTTTAAAAAATACTTGACAGTGAAATTCGGGCGGTGTAGTATAGAAGTAGTGCAAAAAATAAAAAATATGAGACTAAAAAGTTGGGAGTCTCCCCGCAGCGAGGGCAGAAACTCCAAAGGCAAAGGCGGCTCAGCCAGAGCACGACAGCTCAAAAAGCAACAGCAAACTCTGCGAAAACAGTTAAAAGCTCAACACGATCGACCAAACCACCAACAAAAGGACCAACAAAACCATCAAGGGAAGGAAACCGATAATTCCTTCCCTTATTTTTTATCTTTCTGCTGTTGCTCAATCCCGCTGAATGTTCGGACAAATCGTGCGAGTAATGCTCGCCTGCGAGGGTTGCTCTTGCCAGCGGTTGAGAATGGATTGCAACTCCCCCTTCAAAGTTTCTAACGCTGCAATTTGCACGGAAATTTCCTCTACCTTCGCCGTTAGATGCTGCTTCGCTTCAGAACAGGGCAACTCTCCCCGATCGCGAACTTGTAAAATATCCTTAATCTCCTGAAGGCTCAAACCCAGAGCCTGAGATCGTTTAATAAACGCCAATCTGTTGAATACCGTTTCGCCAAACAAGCGATAACCAGCGGGCGATCGCTCCACCGCAGGAGACAGCAAGCCCATCTCCTCATAGTAGCGAACAGTTTTCACCGACAAACCGCTACAGGCAGCTACGGAGCCAATTTTGTACAGTTTCTCGGCAACAGAAATATTCATAAATCAAGCATCAAAGATTTAGGATCGAAAGACTTTTCTTGCCATATCTTTTACTTTCTCAGATGCAGGGAGTCGATCGCCACCTCGCCCAGTCGCCATTGCCCGGTAATCTTAATAAGGAGGATTTTTTTTAGACACGTTAAGCACGGGCAACTGGGGTCGAGAAGACTGAGGAGGAAGATAGTATTCGGCAGCAGGTGCGGCTTTTTCGGCTCCAGAGCGGTAAATTTGCCACCAGCGGAGAGCCATCGCCACCCCAGCAGTACCCAGCCCAAAAGCCAATAAAGAGCCGCTCGCACCGATGCTGCCGATCGCTGCATCGACAACGCCCACTGTCACAACAAAGCTGGTAATTGGCTCTCTACGGTAAGCTGACCTCAAAAGTCGCGTCCACGAAGCATTCATTGGGTTTTACTCTGTTCTATATTTATTTACAAGCTCTAAAACTTAGAGTTGGCGGAACGATCGGGATTTCTAGCAAGGGAGACTAGCTTCACCTAAATTTATATTCTCGCCTGTGGGGAATTGTACGAGAGCGAGGCCAAATTGCCAAGCTTGTCAAATCAAAATTTCACCCGAGATACATCCAAAAGCCAGCTCTTGCATTCTGTGAACCGATCTCTCTCGACAGAGAAGTCGCTAGGCTTGTTTCTAATTAATATTCTAATCAATTCCCGAATTTGTCGCGGTCAGCAGAGGTGACACCCGCTGCGGTTCGAGTCAAGACAAAGTGTGAGGCTGACCGCGCCAAACAGCTAAAATTAGTTGAGACCTAACCAGGACAGCAACCCCTGGCCTGTGACATACTCGATAATTAAAGTTAGGGAAAAACCGATCATCGCGGCTCGACCGTTAAGGCGTTCCGCGTAGCTGTTGAAGCCAAACTTTGGCTGTTCCAGTTTGGGAGTGACGGTGGGTTGTAGTTGTGTCATTGCTTTGGATACCTGGCGATCGACGCTATTCAAATGTGAAATCGAATGTTAGTTACAATTCTTAAACATTGCTGCTTCTATTATAAAGAGGGTTAACCGCCGTCAACCGTCCCCGAAGAGAAAAAACTGCTGCCCACTAAAGCCACTTAATTATATCCGCTCAAAATATGACTAATCAGTTAGATAACGATAAGCTTCCTGTCGCCGTACAGCGAGTTGCCTTTGCCCTTCGTACAGCAGGCTGGGTTTGCTTCTGGGTACAGTTAGTGCTAGCGGTGGTAGCGGCGATCATTTTGCTCTTTGCCATCCCCTTCGCTATCCCCAGCGCTACCGCCGCTGCGGGATCGACCAGTGCCGGCACCGGCGGCGGCGTATTTTTTGCCATTTGCGGGCTAGCAGTGCTCGCTTACAGCGTATATCGCTCTTTCCGCTTCACCCGCTTGTCGAGACAACTGCGATCGCCCGCCAACGCTGTCCGCCCCAAAAAAGCAGACACTATTAAAGACGTGCAGTTGACACTTTGGAGCAACTTATCGGGAATGGTGCTGACACTGCTGGGAGCAGAAGCTATCAGCGGCACTCTGTTAGCCAAATCTCTAGCTCAGCCCCAAGCTTTGTTCGGTACCGCAGTCGATTTGGGCCGATTTATTCAGCCGCTAGACATATTTGTGGTACTCGCCAATACTCACGCTACTGTTGCTCACTTTGTCGGGATTATGGGGGCTCTTTGGTTGCTCGATCGAATTCACAAGCAATAGAAAATTGGAATCGGGAATCGGGAATCGGGAATTGGGAATCGGGAATCTCGCACTCTCCCCCACTCTCCCCCACTCTCTCCATCTCCCACTTTCTCCTCTCCCACTCTCCCCCAACCGACATCCGGAATCACTGCCAACCTGTCGAAGAACGTACTCAGATACCTTCTAGCAAGACAACATAAATATCATGGCACTGAAACCCGAGGCTTATTTTGGGGTGACAGATCACGCAACTATTGAAATTTCACAAGAAAGTTTTCGTTCTGTCCTCGGTCAAATAGAAGCTGAACTCCTCTGTAGCGACACCTACAGCCACGCTCTAGCTAGCCTGCAAACAATGTTGGGCGAAGCCGCCTCTGCTGCCGAAATTTTAATTAGAGCAGTTAGCAGAGAAGCCGTCAAGCTCGCATTCGATCGGTTTGGCAAACAAAACAAAATTGAAGCGCAAGTAGCCGAAGAGAATATGGCTACTTTAAGTCCCGCCATGGGGACGGTGACAGAATTTAGAGAATTAGAGCCGCCAGTACCTGCTCCTGTTTTCTATTGGCGCAGCGCTAGTGTGGAAGCGCCCCCCAAAACCGAGTCCGACACTGAAAATGTCGATCGAGATACTAACACTTCAGAAGAAAACAAACAAGCGCCAAAAGACGAAATTCAAGTCGAGTCGGCTGCACCTGCAACTGCCATCGTCCCCGGAAAATCCTTCCCAGGATTCGGTTTTCTCCAGAATCGTAAAAAACTCACCAAGGAAGAGACAGCAGCTTTAGCCGTTCAACAGCGGAAAGAGTGCCTGTGCGAGTTGGGTAGAGAATTGCGCAAGGGACGGCAAATTCGCGGACTATCCCTCCAGCAACTCCACAGTCAAACTCTCGTGCCGCTGCACCACATCGAAGCGATCGAAAATGGGGAAATCGAGAAATTGCCGCAAGATATTTACGTTAGAGGTTTTATTCGCCGGATCGGCGATGCTGTGGGACTCAACGGCAATGCTATGGCGGATGCTTTGCCCAAGCCAGATCCCAGCCAAACTCTGAATTCGTATTTATCTGTTCCCGACTCCGAGTCAGCGGAAGGCTTTCAAATGAGTACGGTGCATTTGTACCTCGGCTACACCGCTGTGATGGCTGGGGCTGTAGGGGGTTTGGGTTGGCTGTCCCAGCAACCCGTGGTGCCCGGGGCAAAAGCAGTACCTCCAACGCAGGTGACACCGCCAGCCTCAGTTGCACCGGCTCAGAAGACCCCACAAAAAGCACCTCAACCGGGTTTGAAGAAGTCTAACAGTCATGGGGGAACGATCGTGGGGGCTGACATGGCGCCGCCGGAGGTGATTTTTGGTTAGAGTTTGTCGGGCGATCGATCGCCCGACAACACTCTTGGCGCAGGCCCAGTCCCAGTCTCAGAAACCCGGTTTCCGAGTTCACCTGCATACGGATACTTGCTTAAAGACTTGAGTCGTCGAGAGCGATCGCGGTTGAGATTTTAGTTCAATCCGCCACCTTCATCGATCGGTGGAGTCAAATCTTAAATCTCAAATCGCCCAGCCGTGCACCCAAAGTGAATTTTCAACTGCATCAGGAAACCCGATATGTGCGATAAACTATCTATTTGACCAGTCCTAAAAGAGGTTTCCGATAAGATGAGTTCCCCAGCCACCGCTGCTCCCTTGGAGATCGATCCGCTATCGACTCTACCGCAAACAGTCACGAGTTTGGCGGCACCAGACAGTCCTTTGGTAACGGCAGCTCAACTGCCACACAAATCTTGGACGATCGAAGATAGCGAGAAACTGTACCGCATTCAAGGTTGGGGCGAACCGTATTTTTCGATCAACGCCGCCGGTCACGTTACAGTATCTCCCAAGGGCGATCGCGGCGGTTCCCTCGACTTGTGCGAACTGGTAGAATCCCTAAAACAGCGAAATTTGGCTTTGCCTCTGCTGATTCGATTTGCTGATATTTTGGAAGACCGGATCGATCGCTTAAATTCGTGTTTTGCCAGAGCGATCGCCCGCTACAATTACAAAAATGTCTATCGCGGTGTCTTTCCAGTCAAATGCAACCAGCACCGACAATTAATACAAGATTTGGTGCGTTTCGGTCAACCCCATCACTTCGGACTGGAAGCCGGCTCGAAACCAGAATTAATGATAGCTTTGGCGACCTTAAAAACCCCGGGCGCTTTGTTAATTTGCAACGGTTACAAAGACCGGGAATACATAGAAACCGCAATTTTGGCGCAGCGGCTAGGGCAAACTTCCGTAATTGTGCTGGAGCAAATAGAGGAAGTAGAACTCGCAATCGCCGCGAGCAAAGCATTAGGAATTAAACCGATTTTGGGAGTGCGAGCAAAACTCACTACCAAAGGCGTTGGCCGCTGGGGAGGTTCCACGGGCGATCGGGCAAAATTTGGCTTGACAATTCCTGAAATTATCCGCGCAGTCGGCGAACTAGAAAAAGCTGGAATGCTCGACTGTTTGCAGTTACTGCACTTCCACATCGGCTCTCAAATTTCCTCAATTAGCGTCATCAAAGACGCCATTCGAGAAGCCAGCCACATTTATGTAGAATTAGCTAAATTGGGAGCTAATATGAACTACTTGGACGTAGGCGGCGGACTCGGCGTTGACTACGACGGCTCTAAAACAAACTTCCACGCTTCCAAAAACTACAATATGCAAAACTACGCTAACGACGTAGTAGCGGGAGTGAAAGATGCCTGCGACGAGCGCAAAATCCCGGTCCCAATTATCATTAGCGAAAGCGGGCGAGCGATCGCTTCTCACCAATCAGTGTTAGTTTTTGACGTACTCGGTACTAGCGATGTCCCCAGAGAAGTACCCGAACCAGTAGACGAAAACACGCACCAAATTCCGCGCAATCTCTACGAAATTTACCAATCTATCACTCCCGAAAATTACCAAGAAGTTTATCACGATGCTATCCAATTCAAGGAAGAAGCAGTCAGTTTATTTAACTTAGGCTATTTGGGAATTGCGGAACGGGCGAAAACCGAACAGTTGTACTGGGCTTGCTGCGATAAAATACAGGCTATCGCGCGGCAAAAAGAATATGTCTCGGACGATTTGGAAGATTTAGAAAAGGTGATGGCGTCCATTTATTACATCAACTTATCTGTTTTCCAGTCAGTACCGGACAGTTGGGCAATCAACCAATTGTTCCCAATTATGCCAATTAACAGACTTGATGAAGAACCAACTCAGCGCGGTATTTTAGCCGATCTAACCTGCGACAGCGACGGGAAGATCGACCAATTCATCGATTTGCGAGATGTCAAGTCTGTTTTGGAGCTGCATACTCTTAAACCCGGAGAACCTTACTATTTGGCGCTATTTTTGGGAGGTGCTTATCAAGAAATTATGGGCAACCTTCACAACTTATTCGGCGATGCAAATGCAGTTCACATTCAGCTAACGCCTTCTGGCTATCATATCGAACACGTTGTGAAAGGGGACACTATGAAAGAAGTCCTCAGCTACGTACAATACGATGCAGAAAGTTTGGTTGAAAGCATCCGCCGTCAGACAGAAGCAGCTTTGCAGCAAAATAAAATTACTCTTTCTGAGTCTCAACTTTTGCTGCAAAATTACGAGCGGAGTCTCAGCCAATATACTTATCTTCAGTCTTAAAATGTAGGGTGCAACCTAAGCACCTTGCCAGCATTGAAAGCTGAGATAATAACCGTAAAAGTAGGGTGCGCAGTGCGCACCTTACCTTGAGAAATTAGCAATTAGCAATTAGCAATTACCATTATTCAGCAGTGCCGAGAATTTCTGCGATCGCCCGCCGCTCTTCTCCGTGTTGAGTCGGTAAAACTTGGCGAGCGTCAGTAATCAGCCAATCGAGAGCCGCCGCTTGCAAATCGATCGCCGCCCCGGTTTTATCAACGCAGTAGCGCCCGAACACCAGTTTGTCAACCAACCGCACCTCCGGGCCCAAACGGGAATACTCAAAAATCACGCTGTTTTCCACAGTCGCCCCGCTGCAAAGCCAACAATTCGGGCCGATCATTGTCGGGCCGACAATTTTTGCTCCGTCTTCAATTATCGTCATCCCGCCAATGTAAACAGGCCCAGTAATATCAACTTTATCCCAGTTGACAGCTACATTCAAGCCAGCGTAAATGCCGGGGCGCACTTCAATTCCCGGAATCGAAACATTTTTAACTTGTCCCAGCAGCACGCTCTGAATTGCCCGCCAATAGTCAGGAACTTTGCCGATATCCACCCACTCAAAGTCCATGCTAATCCCGTAAAAAGGCGCGCCTGCTGCTACTAGCGCGGGGAATAACTGCGAACCGATATCGTATTCCTTGCCCGAAGGGATGTAATTGAATATTTCTGGTTCAAAAATATAAATACCAGTGTTGATGTCGGTACTCAGAGCTTCTTCTACAGAAGGTTTTTCTTGGAAAGCTTTAATTTTGCCAGACTCGTCCGTAACTACTACACCGTAACTGGGAACCTCCTCGCGGGGAACAGATTTCATTACAATAGTAGCGATCGCCCCTTTTTCCCGGTGCCACTTCACAGCAGCAGTCAAGTCCAAGTCAATCAAAGCGTCGCCGCACAGCACCACAAAAGTATCATCAAAAAACGGCGAGAAGTCCTGAATCCGCCTCATGCCGCCAGCCGAACCGAGAGCCTCTCCAATCAGTTCTCCCTCCTTAATTCGCCCTTCAAAAGAATAGGCAATTTGTACCCCAAACTTTTGACCGTCACGGAAGTAGTTTTCAATCACATCTGCCAAGTGGGAAACATTGACCATAATCTGGTCAAATCCGTGCTGTCGGAGCAATTCAACCAAAAACTCCATCACTGGCTTTTGCAGGATGGGAATCATCGGTTTGGGTATTGTCTGAGTAATGGGACGGACGCGAGTGCCTTTACCGGCCGCCAGAATCATCGCTTTCATTCTTAACTTCCTCAACCCTCTGTTAATTGATATCAGCTCAACAATTAGATGCTAGCGGTTGCAATCGATTCGATCGATCGCAGTAAAATTCTGACCTGTTTATAGGCGACATCGTACCAGGCTATCAATCATTTATCCCCAATTTACCTGCATTTAAGAAACCAGGAATCGGGAATCAGCAATAACTTCGCACTCCCGCTGTCCGCATTCGAGACTCAGCAGCAGAATGCTGGCGAGCTAAGTTCGGCCTGGAATCTTAACCGACGCAGCGGCACAGTTATTAGTTTCGCCCGAGAACCTAATACCCTGCAAGCTCAAAGCGCCCGGATTTTGAGGTCTTGATAAAACTCCTCTTGAAGCAACTCTACTTTAGACTGAGCCGACAGCAGCAACAGCGCCCAAAAAATACCCACGCGGTCATGATTTGGCAAGTGAAATTCCCCAGTCGATACCGGGACTTCTGGGTCAACAGAGGAGTGCAAATCCTTTTGATGCCAAAGTTCCAGCAGTTGTTCCAAGTCGAGCCAACCCTCGTCAATTTCCGAGCCCCGTTCTGCCAGAAACCGATCGAGTTCACTAGCAGTTTCCACCAAATTTTCTTGGTGAGCTAGCTCAAAGATAGCCTGGGCTGCTTGCGATCGCATTTTTGAGGTAGGGCGGCGCCGGGGAGCAACTGTCTGCTCCATTGCTGCTTTCATTAGCTGCAACTGCTCGATCAGTTCTGGGAGAGTCACCGGGCGTTTTTGCGGTAGTTGAGCTACACCGCGACGGCGCAATTGTCGCTCCAGATGCTGCGGCAAATGTCGCCCGCCTGAGTGTTCTGCGTCTTCGAGCGCCGCCTCGTCCGACTCGGGATTCGCGGGGGGTTCACAGAGGACGATACTTTCTGCTTTGAGCAAAACCAGCATTGAAGCGTACAAAAACGCTTGGCCCGAGTGGGACAAATCGGAGAAATCCGTACTCTGATCGGCATCGCAGGCGTTTGTAAGCTTGCTCAAACATCGATCGAACACTTCAATTACCTTAACGTCCCAAGGATCGATTTCTCCCCGTTCTGCTAAGTCTATTAAAATTGCGATCCCCTCAGAAATCGTTTCTAAACCATCTTGGTCTCTGGAAACGGCCATTCGATTTTAGATTTTAGATTTTAGAGCTTAGATTTTAGATTTTCCCTCTCCGAAAACGAGAGATCGTATCAATTTAATTGGCGGTCATTTCAGCAGTTTTAACCTCGGCCGCTGCTGTGTCTAAACTTGTGGTTTCTGCACTTTCTAACAAAGGTTGTTTGGCTTCTACTTCTGCTTTATAGCGTTCGATATCTTGTTCTAATTCCTGAATCCGCTGCTGTTTTTCGCGAACTTGGCGGATCTCTTGGCGGGACGCGAGCGTTCGCTGCATTCTCGACCACAAACTGAACAGCCACGCTAAAACGGCTCCCAATCCGGTCGCCATAATTAGTTCTACGCACAGCGGAGCTTTAACTTGGACGCCTTTGATAACTTGAATCGCGGTCGGCTGTGTATTTTCGATGCTGAAAAATACTAGAGCCAAGCAAATCAGAAAGATGAAGAAGAAATTTAGCGCTCGCATTTTCTTTGTTCCTAATTATCAATTCTGGTTAAGCAAATTCTTGGCCATTTGTCAACTGTTTTTTGGCATATCCTCCCAGTTTTTTTGATAACATCAAATCCGGTCAATTAACCATAATATCCGGGAGAGGGGCGAGTTTATTGGGGCTCGTAGAATTTATTAAAGATATGAGTAAACCCGCCCCGGAGCGAACATATCCTGTTTAGGTTTGGCCGATGTTTTGCGGTTTCTTGCCGATTCCCAGTGCTGGCAATATTTGATATTTCAAAGCAATGCCCGCCGCCACAAATAAGGCAATAATCAGCGCCCCAATTCCTACGGGACTGGGAATCCAGAATATCGCCTCCAAATAGTTAACTTCCCCGGGTTTGAGCTTCCAAACTAACTGTTTTCCCTGCTGATAGCTTTCGGGAACCAGCGCACCGGCGACAGTTTCAATACTTTCGGCACCCCAAGGCGTGTTCAAGCTAAAGTCTAGCTCCAAAAGTCCCCCCGGGCTCAGCAGCAGACTGCCGTTAGAGGAAAGCAGAGAAAGAGAGCGCAAATCCAATTCCAAACTCAACCGATTTCGCAGCACCAATAACAAATTATTCTGCTTGACATTCAGGTGAGATTCAAACTTCGGCAAATCGGTTTCTAGCGGACTTGCAACCCGAGATTTTGCGGTTTGTGCGATCGGATTGTAAAATTGGTTGAACTTGTCTTGCAACTCGGCTCCATTATTGAAAGGAATCCTCACTAGAACTTCTGTCGGGGAAAGCCGTTTAGTTTTTCCGTCCAGCAACCTCACCCTGCGTTCTACGCTTTTTAACCAATCTGCAATTGTTTCGCTGCTGAAGCTCGTCAACCTTTCCCCCAGTTTAATGTGCTGCACGATTTCGCCGCGAGTTTGACTCTCAAAGTTCACCCCGACATCGTACTGAACGCATCCAGTCACTAGAGTTAAAAGGCAAAAAACCAAAGGTAAAAGAAAGAAAAAATTCTTTTTCTTCTTCCCATTTCCATCCTTGACATTTTGCTCTTTCATTATACATTTTTCCCTATTTTTACCTATTTGCATGAATTAGCAAAGCTTTGAATTGCCGACACTGTTTCTATGTTTGTTCTGCACATCGGGACTTACGAACCGCTTACCGAAAACTCGGTTTCTGGGTTCCAGAAAGGCGATTTCACAAATGCTTTGTGGCAGAAGCCGGTTTTTTTTGACGTGAGTGCTAACATTTTTATAGCAGCAGTGTCAGCGTCACCTGGAATTAACCGCACTGAACTTATTGCCTCGAAGCTACACCCAACTGTTGAAACAGCATACTCGGCAAATATGCCGCACCGCCTACCCATTCGGCTTCGCTGCTCAAATCTGCCAAGTTTTTAAAGGCTTCAAAAATGCTGCCTGCCACCATTGTATTCTTGACGCGGCCGACAATTTTGCCTTTTTCTACTTTATAGCCTAAGTCCAAATTGACAGAAAATTCTCCAGCTAACTGATTGGACTGACCGGCACCTAAAACCTGCTCTACTATTAGACCTTCGTCCATGCTAGCAATCAAGTCTTGAGTGGCGGTATTTCCTGGGGAAATGCAAAAGTTAGTCAAATTCGGGCCCGGGCGAGACAATCCGCCACGAAAACCGTTGCCGGTCGATCGTACACCGGCGCGAGCGGCCCACCTGCGATCCCAATAAAATCCGGTGACAGTTCCTTTGTCTATCAAGACTTTGCGGGTGGTGGGCGTACCTTCGTCGTCAAAGGGACAAGCAGAAGGGCCTAAAGTGGGGTCTTCAAAAAAGGTAAAGCGTTCGTCAAATAAGGTTTCGCCGATTTTGTCGGCTAGGGGAGAGGCTTTTTGAACTACTGCTTGACCTGAAAGGATGGTATCAAATAGACCGCCGAGGGTGCTGGCGGCGGCATTGGGGGTAAATAATACTGGGTAGGAACCGCTGCTGATGGTGGCTGAATGTTCGGCGAGGCGGTATTTTTCGAGGAGTGATTGGAGGATGCTGTCGGTGTCCAGGGGACGATCGCGCGCAACATCGTAACTGTATGCTTGCATAAAGTCTTCTCCCTTTACCAAATTGCCCGCGATCGAGCCGCTGACTATTTGGCTGCTTCTTTCGGCATAAACGTCTCGCGTCGTGGCAATTTTCACGCGGCCGCTGCGGACGTGAAAGCCGACATCTACCATAATATCGGGATTGTAGGCGTGAACTTGTTCGATCAGGTTTTTGCCGTTTTCGACTAATTCTTGAGTTGTGGGCGGAGTGTAGCTGGTTTCCGGGCCTTTTAGGTGGAAGTTGGAGGCGAGTTCAAATTCTGCGGGGTCGCCGATTTCGGCTGTTTGAATCGCTGCATCTACTAAATCGTCTATCCGCGTTAAATCTGTGGAACTAGCAAAACCGATTTTGCCGGAGTGAATCAGCCGGAGTGCTACGCCTTGCAGTGCTTTGGTTTGCAGGGATTTGAGGCGATTGTTTTCAAATTCGATGGGGGTGTCTTGACTCGACAGGTAGTATACTTCAGCCGCATCGGCGCGCTGAGAGGCCAATTTCAAAATCTGGTCTACGGTTGAATCGCTCACAATAATAGCCTTTCTGGTTTGGTCTTTGTTTTTATTTTAGCAATTATCGCTATTCAACTTCTGACTCCTGCCTCATGCTCGATAATTAATCGGTGTCTCCGTGTCAAAATCAGTTTCGTTCCTTACTTCTTCCTTCTCCTATAATTGTAATTCACACTGTTTAAAAACATAGTTAACGGCTGCAAACAGTCGCTCTAAGTCCTGAATTGTATAGAAAATTTTATTTTGAGTAAAGATTTCTAATTTGAGCTTGCCAAACTGCCACATTGCCCCATTAGAAACAATACCAAAGATAGTTTGTTCTGGTTCATTGTTCAGTCGCTGCACGGCGAGCATTTCTGCCAAACACTGCCCCCATCCTTCATCAAAGGCGCTCTCTTTCTTTGCTTCAACTAATATGAAATAGGGCTTGTCAAAAACTACTGTGCCGAGGGGTGAGCGCTTCGCCAATATATAATCTGCAATTCCTGACAGATTCTCATTATAGATTAAGGTTTGGTGACTCCAGAGGAGAAAATTACTGCGATAATTTTTCCAAACTTCTTTTAATACAGGATAAATGATATTTTCACAAATGGCTATTTCTGAGTTGTCAAATACTCCTTCATTGAAAATCAATTCTAATTCATTCCGAAAAATGTCGCTGACTGCAAATTCTGTTTCGACAATGAAGTTATTTCGCAGGTAATTAATTTGGAATTCTTTGGCGACAGCGCTGATACTTTTATAATTGCTAAAAGGCATTGCTGAATTTCTCTCAGTAGGGGTGAGGTGCGCGGCCAGGCGCGCCCTAGAGATAGAGTTTGTGCGAATGAAAAAATGATTAATAACTAAGAAATAAGCCACCTAAAATTAGCCCGATCGCAATTAACGCCACCCAGATAAACCTATTATCTTTCGTATTAACCTGACTCAAATCTACAGGTTCCGCTACGGCGGGCTTAGGTTTCGCGTACTTGATATCAGGGTTGGGATTGGCTTGAAAACTGATTGATTGATTTTCATCTAAAGCTGCTAAATCGGGGATTTTCACCATCCATTCGGGAGGGATAGTGAGTTTGGGTGCTTCGAGAATGAACAGCAAGCGCTTTGCTTGCTGGCGGGTTTCTTGGCGGGGATGGCGGGTGAGCGAACGGCAAAGCTCGATCGCCCTTTCTGTATTGCCAGAGGCTTCGTAGGCTGTCACTAGCCACATCTGCACCTCACCGCCCAACCGGGAATTTCGATCGACTAAACCGGTAGCTGTTTCTAAACTCTGCACAGCTTCAGCGTACCGGCCGCTCTCAAAAGCTACTTGCCCAGCTTGGTACTCAGTTTGAACAATTTCTAACTTTTCTGAAGTCACCAGCACCCACCCAATTCACAAATATTAGTTCCCAAATTCTTCAAACACTAGAATTCGCTGTGGTTTTGCGACATACCGGACTCATTATCGCGTTTGGAACTCAGCAAGTCTAACTGGTCTACTTTAATTACTGGCATTGAGCGATTAGCTCCTGTACTGCGGTCTTGCCAGCGATCGAACTTCAAAGAGCCTGTTACCCCAATTTGAGCGCCTTTGCGAACGTAGTCAGCAGCGATTTGCGCTGTTTTGCCCCAGATTTCTAGAGTAAACCAGTCTGGTTCGTCGTTATTGCGCGATCGTCTTCTCACTGCCAGCGTCAACTTGCACTTAACTGTACCGGACTCAAAATACTTCACGTCCGGGTCGCCGCCGACGCGGCCTACTAAAGTCACAACATTAAGACTCATAAACTTTTTCGGGAATGTGGTCGATCGGTGGTGTAGTTAACCTCTTAGATCCGCGCCATTGCATCCAAACTGAACTTGCAACGGCATCGATCGGGGCTTCATCCTGATTTTACACCCACTTACCAGAACATATTGATCGTGGATGATTGGCTCGGGGGCGCTCAACCTGTGCTCGACAATGTACATTTCTGACTAGACTCAGGATGAAAAACGTAATAGAATCCACCTCGGTTACACTTTTGTAACAACATTATTGCACACAATAGTATTTTAGTTTTGGGGGGGGTACAAATCAGTGGGTCTTCTCAATCGATTTTCTAGAGATATGGGTATCGACCTCGGTACTGCTAACACGCTCGTTTATGTATCCGGCAAAGGTATTGTTCTGCAAGAACCTTCTGTAGTGGCGATCGACCAAGACTTAAAAATACCGCTGGCTGTTGGAGAAGAGGCTAAAAAAATGCTCGGGCGCACGCCAGGGAACGTCATAGCACTGCGCCCGCTTCGCGACGGGGTAATCGCAGACTTCGATACGGCCGAACTGATGCTCAAGACTTTTATCCGCAGAGTTCACGAAGGCCGAACCTTAGTTTCGCCGCGGATCATTATTGGCATCCCCAGCGGTGTCACCGGAGTGGAGAGGCGTGCTGTCATTGAGGCGGCTACTCAGGCCGGTGCTAGAGAAGTGCGGTTAATTGATGAACCCATCGCCGCGGCGATCGGGGCTGGACTGCCTGTTGCTGAGGCGACTGGCAATATGATTATAGATATCGGTGGGGGTACGACGGAAGTTGCGGTTTTGAGTTTGCAAGGTACGGTGATCAGCGAGTCAGTGCGGGTAGCGGGCGACGAACTCAACGAGGCGATCGTCCAATACATGAAAAAAGTTCACAATTTGGTCATCGGCGAACGCACTGCTGAAGAAATTAAGATTCAGGTGGGTTCTGCATATCCAACTCCAGAGGATGACGACGTGATGATGGAAGTGCGGGGCTTGCACTTGCTCTCCGGTCTGCCGCGAACTGTTACGATCAAAGGCCCAGAAATTCGCGAAAGTATGTCGGAACCGCTTTCAGTAATTGTGGAAGCTGTCAAGCGTACTTTGGAACGCACCCCGCCGGAATTAGCAGCAGATATTATTGACAGGGGAATTATGCTGGCCGGCGGCGGGGCGCTGATGAAAGGTTTAGATACTCTGATCAGTCACGAAACAGGAATTGTCACTCACGTGGCAGCCGATCCGCTTTGCTGCGTGGTTTTGGGAACTGGTAGGGTATTGGAAAACAAACAGTTGGAACGGGTTTTCAGCGGGCAGTCGTCGCGCAATATGTAGTTAACAAATTTGGGATTGTGGATTTAGAAATAAATACGGCTGCAATCTCAAATCTAAAATCCTGACTTAACAATTTTAGATTAGTGAAATTATGCTAAAAAATACATTCCGAAAGTGGTGGGATCTGCGGCTACAAATTGCTCTTTTAGGTTTCGCTGTAACTGCCGCTTGGGGAGTTCGGCAAACACAAGGTGCGGCAGTATTTGAAGTTTACAATTGGGTGACTCGTCCGTTTCACGCCAACGCCTCTGGGCAAGAGGAGCTGATCTCGGCGCGCACTCAAGAATTGCAAGCGCAGCTATTAGAATTAGAAAAACAAAATCAGAAGCTAAAAGAGCTTTTAGGTTACGTTTCGGGTAAGAAACCTCAAGGAATTGTAGCTCCTATTGTCGGTCGCAGCGCCGACCACTGGTGGCAGCAAGTAACCTTGGGGCGCGGCAGTAAGGATGGCATCAAAACAGATTTTACTGTCATGGGTCCCGGCGGTTTAGTAGGCAGGGTTGTCAGCGTTACTCCTAATACTAGCTTGGTGCTGTTAGTCAGCGACGCTACGAGTCAATTGGGTGTGGGAATTACCCGCACTCGCCACATGGGTTTTATGCGCGGGAAAGGCGGAAATCAGGCGGTGATGGAGTTTTTTGAGAATGTTCCCAATGTCAAGCCTGGGGATGTGGTTTCAACTTCTTCTTACAGTCAGTTGTTCCCTCCTGGTTTGCCTGTGGGAAAAGTGGTTTCGGTGGATATGAATAAAACTCCGGCTCCAGAAGCTGTGGTTGAGTTCTCTGCACCAATGAATGCTCTGGAGTGGGCGGTGGTTTACCCCCACTCTAAGCAAGCCGAACCGAAGGATTCGCAGAGTCAATCTTCAGCAGCATCTGAGGGAGCACAGCAACAATGAAAGCTTTATCTCGGATGTCTTCGCGATCGCGCCAATTTCTCAACTTCGCTGTTACATTTGTTTCTGTGATGCTGTGCATACTGATATTGCCCACTCGGATGCCGGGAATGGAATTGCTGGGAATTAGCCCGAACTGGCTGTTAATTTGGTTGGTAGCTTGGAGTATTAAGCGGAAACGTACAGTTTGGGGAGCTGCTAGCATGGGCCTGGTTTTGGGGTTTCTTCAAGATGCGATGACGGCTCCTCATCCCACCCACGCTGTGAGTCTAGTTATTGTCGGAGTCTTAACTGTTCTGTTGCTGAAAACCTGGTCGATTCCGGTAGATATTGTTGAGAGAGATCCGATTCCGATCGCGTTAATTGTGTTTGGGATGGCGGTGGTAGCTGAAACGGTGATGGGGATTCAATTTTTGGCTATGGGCGATCGGGCTTTAATGGAAATTTGGAGCGATCACCAGCGAGTGGCTTTGTGTTCTGCTATTCTCAGCAGTCTTTGGGCTCCGGTGATTTATTTTCCCCTGAATCGCTTGTGGGAAATGACGAGGAATTTAGAAAAATCTTAGTCAGTCATTAGTCATCAGTCATTAGTCATCAGTTAACAGTTAACAGTCACAAGTAATAGTTAACTGTTGTCAGTCAACAGTCAACAGTTAACTGTTGTCAGTCCACTATTACTTGTGACGCCGAACCTAATAAGTGATGAACGGCAATAATCAAGTCACTGAGAATGAAATTAGGCTGGTGCTTTTGCAGTTGATAGCGGCTGCGAATTCCGCAGGTAACGGCAATTGTAGGTATTCCCAATGCTTGTCCGGCGAGGATGTCTGCTTCGGTATCTCCGATCATCCAAGCCGAACCCAGGGATGACTCAAATTCTTCTGCAACTTCAGCCAACAATTCCGTTTTTAAGGCTGTATAGTTGTGATAAGCGGCATCCGGCATCTGAGTTCCGCGAATGCTGGTAAACAGTCTAGCTAAACCGTAATTTTGTAACAGTTGAACGGCTTGATTTCTCGGCCGCAGGGTGACTAAAATCAGCCGCACGCCGCGGGAGTGCAGAAGTCCGATCGCCCATTGCACTCCCGGCTGGATGCGATCTAAGTGCAACAAGTCTGGCTGATTGACAATCTGACTGACGCATCCGAGAAAAACGTGAATTTCTTCTCCAGACAAGCCGGAACTTTTGGCTATTTCAGCATCGGGCACTCGGTTTTGTTTCATCTGCCAAAACTGCTGTTTGCTGAGGATTTGGAGGTTGAGGTTGATTCCCCTAGCAAGATAAGCTGCTTGAGTGTCGGCCAATCCCTGTTGATAGGTGGCGTAGTAGCGATCGGACACATCGACTATGGGCCCGTCTAAATCGCAAAATACGGTCATCCGGGGGGACGAGTCAGCCTCTGATGGTAGCTTGTAGTGAAGGTTTTCGGAGTCTTGGGCGACAGCAGTTAACATAAAACGTTAAGTAAATCAAGGGAGCTATACATTTCTTGACTTTAGCAAAAAATGTATAAGTTATAGTACATAATTTTTAATGGCTTTATTAAAAAAACCTATGAAATTTTTGAGGATGGGCTCAATAAGGGCGATCGAGCCTGCGCGTCGATAAAATTCAGGGAAAAAGTAATTTTTGTGGCTGTTGATATGTGCTTTAGCCATTAAAGTTTAGAATTAAGTTTTTAGTCTTTTGTAATTTACCCATGCTCAAACAAAGCGATTTTGTTAGGAATTCGGACACTAATCGAGTAGAGGTGCTTTCCGAAGCACTGCCTTACATTCAACACTTTGCCGGCCGCACGATTGTGGTCAAATATGGCGGTGCGGCGATGAAAGATAGCACTCTCAAAGACAAGGTGGTTCGGGATATTGTGCTGCTAGCTTGCGTGGGGATGCGTCCGGTTGTGGTTCACGGCGGCGGCCCGGAAATTAATATTTGGCTGGAAAAATTGGGAATTGAGCCGCAATTCAAGGATGGTTTGAGAGTGACTGATGCGGCGACGATGGAAGTTGTAGAAATGGTTTTGGTGGGGAAGGTAAATAAGGAAATTGTTTCGTTAATCAACCAAGCTGGCGGCAAAGCAGTGGGATTGTGCGGCAAGGATGCCAATCTGATTCAAGCTCGTCCAGATGGCCGGGAAGGAATTGGGTTTGTTGGTGAAGTCAGCGGCGTGAAAATCCAGATTTTGGAGTCTTTGGTGAACAGCGGTTATATTCCGGTGGTGTCGAGCGTGGCGGCGGATGAACACGGTCAATCTTACAACATTAATGCTGACACGGTAGCTGGGGAAATTGCGGCTGGTTTGGGAGCAGAAAAGTTGATTTTGATGACAGATACGGCGGGAATTTTAGAGGATTATCACAAGCCGGATAGTCTGATTGCTAAGTTAGATATTCAGGAAGCGAGAGAGTTGGTTGAGTCGGGAGTTGTCTCTGGGGGGATGATTCCGAAAGTTAATTGTTGTGTGCGGAGTTTGGCTCAGGGTGTGAAGGGTGCTCACATTATTGACGGTCGAATTCCTCATGCTTTGCTGCAAGAAATATTTACGGATGCGGGGATTGGATCGATGATTGTGGCTTCTGAGTTTAGCAGCGCGAACTTAAGGCCTAAGTAAGGGGTAAATCCTAGTGTGGGGAGGGCGGGTGCGTGAAATGGGTAAACTCGCTGGGAGAGCGCGTATATCCTAACTAAACCTGCCCTACAAACCTTGAGAAGGTACTTCTGGGAAATTACTTCAACTAATTCTAACCGTTGTTGTATTTCAGCTTTTGTTAAACTACGATCGAAAACTTTATACTTTTGGATTCTGTGGCAATTATCAAGCCGATTTCAAATACGCGATTAGCGCTAGTGGAACCAGAATACGCATCTATTTCTAGTTTGCCAGTTGGGAGCATGTCACTTTTGCGATAAGTATTTATACTTGTGCAGTTTTTCGAGGTCTACCAATTAAGCCATTTAAGTA
>NZ_JAUBPE010000037.1:0-67610 GCF_036700565.1 Microcoleus pseudofavosus SVA1_A4 | reverse complement strand
TTGCACCCTTACTACTTTTTTGGTCGGAAAACCCATACACTGTTTACTTTTCTCACTGATTCAGCAAGCCCTAATTAAAAATTAAAACCTAATACCCCAAACCCCTTTAAAATTACCTCTTCTCTTCCTCTCTTCCTCTCTTCCTCTGCGCCCTCTGCGCCCTCTGCGGTAAAAAAAGATTAGATTCAATCAAGCGAGAACTAAAACCACAGATAACACAGGCATTAATCTGCGTTAATCGGCGGTTAAAAATCAGGCATTAATTCAAGTGTCGATCGATCGTCACAATCGAAACCGGATTCAGCGCGTCAAAACGAGTGGAATTCCCCCCAGCCACAGAACGCGACAATTGCACTTGCACGATTCGGTAACTCCAGTGCGGTTCCCGGCGCACCCGATCGCCCATCCAGCTCAAAACAGTAGCAATATCCTCAAAAGCTTCCATTGCCAGCACGATCGAGCCTCCAGGAAGCAGCCGCAGCGCGCAAACGCCCAAAATTTTAGTCAACCCTCCACCGCTTGCGCCGATAAAAATCCGGTGCGGGGGGCGCAAGCGGTGCAAGATTTCCGGGGCGGTTCCGTAAATCGAGAACACATTTTGCAGCCCAAAACGGCCGCAGTTGAACTCGATCGCAGAAGTACCAGAAACCGTTTGTTCGATCGCATACACCTCAGATTGCGGGAATAAACGAGCAATTTCGATCGACACAGAACCGTTACCAGCACCCACATCCCAGACAACTTGTTCGGGCCCGAGAGCCAATTGTGCCAGCACCAACACCCGCACTTCCCGTTCAACCGTCAAGCCCGGGCGATCGCCGCAACCAATAAAAGCTGCATCAGGAATCCCCAACAAAGGCAACTTTCCCAAATCCAAAGATTCAGCCCCGATCCGCGACTCCCGCAGCATCACCACCACGCTCAGCGGTGCAAAAGACTCTCCCAGCAAAGCTTCCAGAGACTTGCGGCTTACCCGTTCGTCCGCCGCACCCAAATTTTCGCAAACCCAAAACTCGTAGCGCGTCGGCAAATCTAGAGCTTTTACCAAACTTGCCAGTGCAGCCGGAGTGTGAGTTTCGTCTACCAGCACCGCAATCTTCTCCACACCGAGCTTCAGCTTCGCCGTCAGCTCTTCAAAATAGCGTCCTTGAGAGCCTACACAATGAGCATCTTGCCAAGGGATTCTCAACCGATTAAAAGCCAACTGCACGCAACTGACATGGGGGTGAAATGTCAATTTATCTGGCGGCAGTTGGGAAATTAGTAATTTTCCCCACCCGTGGAACAGCGGGTCGCCGGCCACTAAAATTACGATCGGCCCAGCAGGGGGCTCCACCGTCCCCGCATCCGGCTCTAATTCGGCTTGGGTCGCCAAATGGCGCCGAATTTCCAGAATTGCTTGCGTAAAATCTTCCAGGGCCCAGCGCTCTCCGCAGTGCTGCGGGAAATAGCTCAAATGGCTCTCGCTCCCTATTAGCAGAGCGGCCATTTCTACAACCTGCCGCGCCGAGGAGCTCAGCCCAGCAGCTCCATCTAAACCTATACCAACAACGTGTACTGTCACTTTTTAAGCAAAAAGTAAAAAACCAGAATTACTGATTTTTCCTGGTTTTTCATAAGTTTTTTCCTTGACTTTACTGTCAAACAAAAATAATTAAAGCATTTAACCTGCAAATTTAGGACACGCGCCGATCGGCTGTATTTGGCAAAGAGCAGAATATCTTCATTTTATTCTGCTTTTTGCCGAGTAACTGGTTTTGACGATCGCTCAAAACTCAAAAACAGGCCAATCCGGTTGCCGGACGTAGCTGGTCATGTCGTCAAACTTCCGCAGTTCGGCTCGGTGCACGCGGAGTTCTTGGGGCGTGTCGAGCCATTGCTCGTTTAACTCAGACATGAGGGCGCACAAACGAGCGCGGTCAAGGTTCGGCCCGGTGTCCCCAAAATAAGCCAGAGTAATGTGTGCCGTAAAATGATATTGCTGTTCAATTCCCAAAGCAATTAAATCGGGATTTTGATATATCGATCGGCGAAACTCCAGAATTTGCTTGTAAGAGTTTTCGTCAGTCGGTGCCAAACACACACCCACAGCTCTAGTCATCAACATCAACCCCAGCACTATCCAGCGAATGGGAGGGCCGCCCGCTAAGGGTTTGCAGGCGGAAAAACCATCTTTCATGCGCTCGCGCAGTTGCCCCTCAAATTCTGGATTTTGAGCGGAGGCATCTCGAAAAGCGCTGTTCCAAATCACATCAGCCACGGTTACATGGAAGCTATCAGGAGGAAGTGCCACGATCGCACCGTCTGCGATTTCCTGCAATAGCCGTTGTTGGATCGAGTGCAAATTACTATAAAGTGCAGCATTTTCTGCATCTTCCCCCGCAGGCGGCGTAATCACCGAATAACCCGGAAAAGGTACAGGAACTCTGTGGCCGGCTTGGTCGGGCTTAAATTTAGGAGATTCCTGAATGTGTTCCACCTGGGACTTGTAGGAGTCCAGCAGAGTCATTCGCGCCACCCGATTTACGTAAGCTTGATAAGTATCATCCAATCTTGATTTCCTCGCGGTGACAAACTCCCACACCAAATTTTATATTATGCTGCGGGCCAACAACAGTCCGATTCAGGATATGTTGGACAAGCCTCGCGTGCAACTCTGATTTTTTCGGCTACTGAGCGTTATTCATGCAAATTTACCTGTTTTGGGGGGAAGACGATTTTGCGATCGCGCAAGCTGTGACAAGTTTGCGCCAAACTGTCCTCGACCCCAACTGGGCTAGTTTTAACTATGACAAAATTATTGCCGATCGAGCCGACGCTGTGGTCGAAGGGCTCGATCGAGCCTTGACGCCCCCCTTCGGTACCGGCAGCCGTTTTGTCTGGCTGGCAAATACGACTGTAACGCAGCAGTGCTCTCAAGAACTGTTGGCCCAATTGGAACGGACGCTGCCGGTGATTCCCCCTACCACCGTGCTGCTGCTGACATCCGTCAAAAAACCCGACAGCCGGCTCAAGTCTACCAAGTTACTCGTCAAGTCCGCCGCCGAAGTTCGGGAATTTTCACCGATTCCGCCTTGGAATGACAAAGAATTAGCCCAGCGGGTGCGCCAAGTCGCCGCCGAAAAGAATGTCAAATTGACTGCCACAGCGATCGAACTTTTGGCCGAATCCATTGGCAGCGATACCCGTCAGCTATACAGCGAACTCGAAAAATTGCTGCTGTTTGCCGGCAACCGCAGCCAACCTCTGAACCCCGACGAAGTGGCAGCATTGGTGCACTGTCACGCCCAGAATACCTTCCAGCTAGCCGATGCGATTCGGGAGGGCAATACCTCTGTCGCTTTGGAGTTATTGGCCGGCTTAACGGCCCGCAGCGAGCCTGGTTTGAGGATTGTGGCGGGCTTGACTGGTAAGTTTCGGATTTGGTTGTGGGTAAAGGCGATGATCCAAGCGGGCGATCGCGATGATAAAATTGCTCAAGCTCTAGACCTCGGCAATCCCAAACGAGTATACTATTTTCGCCAAGAAGTCAAGAACGCCAGCTTAGAAAAATTGCAAAAAAGTTTGCCCTTGCTCCTAGAGTTAGAAGCTTCTTTAAAGCGGGGCCGGGAAGAAATCTCAACCCTGCAAACCAAAGTTATAGAACTTTCTAGCTTGTTTCGCTAATGTCCGATCCTGGCAGCAGGAGGGGGCGGTCACTGTAAATTTTTACAACAAATTTCGAGCGCGGGTATGTGCTCTCCGGCCCGATCGCGGGCAAAAAAATCTTGAATAGATACGAGAAATACTCTCAGAATGCCACAGTAGAAGTTAATGTGGTAAATAAATATTGTCCGCCGCCGAACGCCGATCGGTTAATATTATTTGCCGGCTCTCCACCCCCCCAAAAAAAAGAGCGCTACCCATGACACAACAGAACCTGCGGGAACTGCTCAAGCAGGGCGATCCAAAAGCGATCGCATCTAGCATCAACCGTACACTCAAACCCAAAGGCATCAACGCCGATGTGACGCGGGACAACGGCTGCCTCCACATAATTCTGGAGTCAGACAAAGTACCAGATCAAATGGTATTGGTCGATTTCATCCGCACCGGCATGACGAAGCTGGGACTCGAATCAATTCACACTGTCAAGGTTTACGGGCGTCGAACAGGTGACGGCTCGGCTGCGTGGGAAGATGAAATAGATCTGATGCCCGCGGAGCCAATGCTTTACGCCTCGGATAGTCGAATGCCCGACGACTCTGTAGGTTTAGAGGATGTCGAACCCGAAGGCCAAGACTATTATCAAGAGGGAGAATTCGATCGAGATGACGACGATGAGGAAGACGAAGACGAAGACGAGGATGAAGCCCCGCCTCCGAAAAAAAAATTCCCCAAATGGGTAATACCTGTGGGTATCTTAGTGCCTCTGGGGGCGATCGCAGGGCTTTTCCTTACGGGAAATTTCCCCTTCGGCGGCGGCTCGAACCCAGAACCGAGCGCCCCCAAAGCTGCTTCCCCCTCCCCCAAAGCCTCATCGGGCGCGCCTAAAGTCGCCGCATCCTCTCCAGGCGCATCTGGGGGGGGTCCACAGGCAGCCTCTCCTGCACCAAAAGCCGCTCCCAATACTGCTGCGGCATCGGCAAGCCCAGCTCCGGCGGGCAAATCTCCCGCACCCAAGGCAGCCTCTCCTGCACCCAAAGCTGCACCAGCCTCTCCCTCACCCCAAGCTGCACCAGTATCTCCCGCGCCCAAGGCAGCCTCTCCTGCACCAAAAGCCGCTGCGGCTAAGCCTGACTCTTGGAGGGAAGCCGTTAACCAAGCTCAGAAGGCAGCAATTTCGGCCCAGACGGCTCAGTCTCAAAATGAGTGGATCGCAGTAGCAAGCGAGTGGCAGAAAGCGGTTGGGCTCATGAGAGCCGTGCCGTCAACTAGCCCGAACCATCAAAAGGCTCAGCAAAAAGCGGCAGAGTATCAGGCTAATCTGATTGTTGCCAACCGCAGGGCGGCGGCAGCGCCTTAAGAGTTTTGAGTTTTGAGTTGAATACTCGATTTGCTAAAAGTCAAAAGTTAAAAGTTTCAGTAAAAACAAGGTTTTTTACTGAAACTTTTCTTACTTTTGACTTTTTTTCATTTTATAGCCGAAGGAAGTTCGGCAACGAGCAATGTACGGGATGTAACGGATGTCAGAAATAAGGAATAAGCTGTCGCGCATTTAAATTGCATAGTCGAGGCGGGCGGGACACCCCACAATAGTTTGATTGTTTTTTGACATACAATTTAAATGCTGAACAGCTTAAGAAATAAGGAATAAGAAAAACATGACTTACGCATAACCGACCTATGTAGGGTGCTTGTGGCGCACCTTACCACTATGAGTAGCGTTAAACCACTTTTTGCGTAAGTCCTGAAAGATTAATTCAGGAGTCTGAAAGATTAATTCTCAATCCCCAATCCCCAATGCCCAATCCCCAAAATATGACTTTTATGACTTAAAATTGTGACTTTTATGAACTTAATTTATGAATTTATGAATTGACTTAAACAGCCACCTATTGAATGATGTTAGGTAAGGATATCCGCAGCCAGTGTCCGAACCAATTTGTCATACTAAAGCTAGATTGATAAGTCCTGTAAATATTCGCTCGTCCAATACCGGGTAATTGTATGAATCGCCAAAATACTCTATTCATTCAACGCCTCAGCGCCGCCCTGACAGTATTATTTTTTCTCGGTGCTTGCGGCCCAGAGGTTTCTACAAACGACACCGCTAAAACTTCAACCACTCAGGATAACTTTCAAGGATTGACCATTAAACTGCTAGTTGGTAGCGCCTTGGGAGACTTCTGCGAACAAGCAGCCCAAAAACTCAATCAACAACAACCCAAACTCGACAGCGGCACTGCTTACCGAATGAAATGCTCGGAAAAAGGCAGCGGGGACGTAGTAACCACAGTTCTTTCCCTAGCCCAACAGCTCAAATCGGGAACTTTGCCCGCCGATTCTCCCGAATTTCCGACTATAGTTTCCGTGGATGGCGAAATTTATCAAGCTCAGTTGATTTACCAAATGAATCAACTATTCCCAGGGCAAAAATATATTCCAGAAATCATCGATGCTCCCCTATTGGCAAATAGCCCGATGGTGTTTATGGCACCGGCAGATATTGCTAAAGGATTGAAAAATGTTGACGATTTATTTAAGGCCCTAGTAACTGCAAAAACTCACCGAGATTTAGACAAATCTGGTCCGCCAACTGCCATTCACTACGTCCACACGGCTCCAACTCGCTCTAATTCTGGTTTGCAGACTTTGACTGCTCAATTTGCCGAAGTTTCTGGCAAAAGGCCCGAACAGTTAACAGTAGCCGATGTCAGCACTTATCAAGCTCAGGTGCAAAAAATTCAAACGAAAATTACCCGCTACGGCGTTTCGACAAGTTCTTTGGCGAAGGCGATGGCGCAAAATGGGCCGTTTTGGGCATCCATAGGATCGGTTTATGAATCTTCCGTGATTGCGGTCAATTCGGGTCTACAACCCGGTCAAACTCGATTTGAGGCGGTTTATCCCAAATCAACGTTTACCTCGAATATGAGGGCTATTTTGCCGAATGCGCCTTGGGTGAGTGCCGAGGAAAAGGCGGCGGGAGAGAAGGTAATTCAGTATTTGCGATCGCCCGAAATTCAGCAATTAGCCACTAATCTAGGATTACGGCCCGGAATACCCGGAGTTGCTTTGGGCCCGAAGTTTACCGCTGAGTTTGGGGTGAATCCAAAAGCCAGTTACGATTCCTATCGTCCTCCTAAACCCGAAGTTGTCGAGGCGATGCTGAAGTCTTGGCAAGAATTTGCTAAAAAACCTTCTTTGGTAGTAGTTGTTGTTGATTCATCAGGTTCGATGCAGGGGCAGAAAATAACTGCTGTTCAGAATACTTTGCAGACTTATATTAACAGTTTGGGTTCAAAAGACAAACTAGCACTAATTGATTTTGACAGTCAAATTCGTCCGCCTGTACTTATAGATGGGAGCAAACAGGGGCGGGATAAAGGTTTAGAATTTGTCAGCAGCCTCAAAGCAGACGGAGGTACTAACCTTTACGATGCAACGCTTTTCGCCCGCAACTGGCTGCAAAAGAATTTGCGCCAAGATGCAATTAATGCTGTTTTGATTTTGACAGACGGGGAAGATTCTGGTTCTACTATTAAGCTGGAACAACTTTCGGAAGAATTGAAAAAAAGCGGTTTTTCTAGCGACCAGCGAATTGGATTTTTTACCGTCGGCTACGGTAAAGAAGGTGAATTTAATCCTCAAGCTTTGGAGCAAATAGCTAAATTAAATGGAGGTTACTATAAAAAAGGAGACCCGGAAACTATTTCTAAGTTGATGACTGATTTGCAGGTGGAATTTTAAGCAGAAGAAGGTTCGTTCATCAGTTGACAGTTGACAGTTGACAGTTGACAGTTGACAGCTACCTCTTCCATCGATAGAAGAGGATTAGAGCAATGAATCATTTTGTTTGATTTCTCCCGTTTAGGGGAGGCTTTAGACCCAAATTTTTCGATAAAAATTAAATAAAATTCATTGTTTCCGAAGTTTAAAATGTTCTCATCACCCAGAAGGTTGCTGTATTATGAAATTAGCAAATCCATTGTATTACCATGTAGCCGTATTGTCTGGCGGAGTTGTCTTATTCGCTGGCGTGCGTTTTTTTAACTTGCCTAGCGCCTTAATGTTGCCGGTTTCAGCGACTGTTGCGGTGGCGGGCGCGGCTACCTTGAAGTCTCGCGAACCTGAACTTTTGAATTTGAATAATCCAGGGTTGGAGAGAGAATTGCAGTCTGTACGCCAGCAGGCTAGAGTGTTAGCAGATAAGGCTATTTCTTTGCAAGTGGAAGCTGGAAAACTTTTGATTGATTCTTTGGATATGGAATTGTTGGTGGCGGTTCAATATAGTTGCGATCGCGCGGCAGAACTTCCTGTTAAAATCGATCGTATGGTGCGGCGTTTGCAGGGAGATGATTCTTTGCTTTCTCCTCAAGAATTGCAGCGACAATTAGATGAAGTTCAAGCTAAAATTTCCAGCAGCAGGGGTGTGGCTAAGGAACAGTTAATGGAACTGTCTAAAAGTCTGTCCCGCAATATTCAACTGGCGCGCCAGGGAGAGGATGCTAGACAAGCGCAAACAATCAGTCTTTCGACTGTAATTCAAGATTCGGCGGGTGTGTTGCAGCAGTTGCAAAATAAGTTAAGAACTGCTGATTTAACTAATTCTGAACAAACTACAGAATTGCGCGAATTGAGTGATAGTCTCCGCAGTTTTCAAGAAAGTGCCGATTTATTGGTTTCTTAAGTCATCAATTATTAGTTAACTGTTAACTGTTAACTGTTCACTGTTAACAATGCCCGATGCCCGATGCCCGATGCCCGATGCCCAATTACCAATTAACCATGAACGCAACAAAAAAACGCAACTCTTTGTTAACTTCCCTCGGTATAATCTTAGCTTCCCTAGGTTTGACTTACGCCCCTCTACCAGGTTTTAAAAACAAAATTGTGATTGTCAGCGGTACGGAATTGCAAGAAATAATGCCGGAACTCGTAGCTAAGTTTAAACAAGAAAATTCCGCGATTGATTTAGAGCTGAAATTTCAAGGTTCTCAAGAAATGGCTGACAAGTTTCTTGATAATAAAAATGATTTTAAACCAACTGTGCTGATTCCTGCTAATGGTGAAATTGTTAAAGAATTGAGCAGTCGCTGGCGGACACAAAATAATAACAGTGAACCTTTTTACGATGTGCCTAAACCTGTAGCTAAAACTATTTTAGTGGGTATTGCTTGGCCGGAACGCGGCAAAGTTCTTTTCCCCAATGGTCGTTTTGAGTGGTCGAGGATAGAGCAAGCTATGCTAGCAGGAAGTTGGGAGAAGATTAGAGGACCAAAAAGTTGGGGTAGCTTTGATTTTGTGATGACCGATCCGACTCGTTCTAATAGCGGTCAATTAACATTGAGTTTGTGGGCTGAGTCGAAACAAGGTGGCAATCTCAATTCAACCAATTTAAATAGTCAATCTGTGATATCTTTGTTTAGTCTAGCCAAGCGTTCTGTCAATCAACCTCCGCGTTCTACGGATATTTTGCTGCAAGAATTCATTGCTAGGGGGTCTAACGATGCTGACGCAGCTACAGTTTACGAAAGTATTGCGCTGCATCGGTGGAAACAGTCAAACACCACTCAAGGAAAACCCTATCAAGTTTATTACTTAAATCCGACGATCGAGACAGTTTCAACTGCTGCTATTGTTCGTCGTGATGTTGATGGATCGAAGGCCCAAGCAGCGCGAAAGTTTTTGAATTTTCTGACGGAAAAACCGCAGCAAGAAATATTTGTCAAGTATGGCTTTAGACCAATTATCAATAGCCTTGATTTGAAATCTGTCCCCGAAAGTCCTTGGAGTCAAAATATCCCTGGGGCAGAGGTAAATCCGGCAGGAGGGCTTGAAGTAACTCCTGATTCAAAAATACTTGAAGAAGTCAAGCGCTTGTGGGAGAGGGCCAGTTAGTGTTGGAGCGGGAAAAATCTACGGGGCGGGGTGGCTGCGATCCGTTTGCCTTCCCTGATGCCGGATCGGGTTGGTAAACTTGGATTCGATCGCGCCCAAGTCGTTTAGCTTGATACAGCGCTTGGTCGGCTGCTGCAATCAGAATTTCGGAGCCAGATTCAGATGCAGGAACAATACTCGCTACGCCGAAACTTACAGTGACGTACTGGCTCACCTGAGAAACAGCGTGAGGAAGCTGCAAAGCTGCGATTTTGATCTGTATGTGTTCCGCTACCAGCACGGCCCCTTGCATCGCGGTATTCGGTAAAATCACGGCAAATTCTTCGCCTCCGTACCGAGCTACTAAATCGCCGGGGCGATCGACTGCATTGCCAATCGCCCCGGCGACTTGCCGCAAACATTCGTCTCCCCCTGGATGCCCGTAGGTATCGTTGTAACTTTTAAAAGAATCAATATCGCACAGAATCAGGGACAGAGGCGTTTGTTCCCGCGCTTGTCTGCACCACTCCATTTCTAAATACTGATCGAACCGGCGGCGGTTTGCTAGCTGCGTGAGTTCGTCTAAAGTTGCCAAGCGCTCTAACTTGAGGTTGGCTGCTTGCAACTGCTGGTAGAGTTCTGCTTGCTTGATGGCGATCGCCAACTGTGTTGCCAAAGAAGACAGCAACTGTACTTCCAACTGCATCCACTGCCGCGGACTGCACTGGTGGGCCATCAGCAGCCCCCACAACTGGTCTCCTTGCACTAGCGGTACCACCAAATAAGCTCTCACCTCAAATTGTGCGAGCAAGTCTATTTGATATTGTGGCAAATCGGCGGCCGAGACATCGGCGATCGGTCGGATCGCCCGATGTTGGTAAGCTTCGAGATAGAACTCGTCAAAACAGAAATTTTCCAGGGTTTCTCCCAGCATCGGCCGGCAGTTGGGAGCTACAGATTCCACCGTCACCGCCCCCGTCGCGTGTGCAGCGCAGAGACAGCCCTTACAGAAGTTGAAGCGGACGATCATCACTCGATCGGCCTGAAGAAACTGTCGCACTTCCGTGACAGTCGTGCTGAGCACTTCGCCTAAATCCAGAGACTGACGGATGTGCTGAGTAATCGTCGCCATTAACAGTTCCCGTTCGTTCTGCTGCCACAGAGCCTCTTGTGCCCGCTTGTACTCTGTAATATCTTGAGCAGTACCAAAAATTTGTTTGGGCACGCCAGAGGGCGTGCGGGCAAAAACTTGGTCGCGGAAGCGAAACCAGCGCCATTGGCCCGATCGGTGTTTCAGTCGGTACTCCACCTCCAAAATGCTGCCGTCCTCGGCCAATGGAAATTTTTGCAGGTGCGCTCGCACCCTCTCCAAATCATCTGGGTACACCAAACTGGAAAACAAAGCCATTTTCATCTGTAAAATTTCTTGGGGAGTGTAGCCCAGCAGCTTAGAAGCTTGACCGTTGACGTAGACGTTGCGCTGTTCGGTCAAGTCGTAGATATATAGCAAATAAGGCGCAGCGTCAGCAATCTGCTGGATGAAATGCTGGCTCGATCGCAATTCCTCCTCTACCCGCTGGCGCACTTTCACTTCCTCTAAAGCTTGATCCCGCAGTGTCCGGTAAGCTTGGATGCGGTGCGTGAGGTCGGTCACGTCCTGAATCACCAGCAGCGCGTAGAACGATGGGCAATTGACCCCCGGCCATATTGATGACGAAACGGAGGGTCGAGATTCCCTAGATAAAAAAGCACTTGTTGGTTCTGGGACTCCGACAGTACCGTCTGGTTCCAACTCAAGAGTCTGGAGAACCCAGTCTCTAATCTCCTGTTCTGCAACGCCAGCCTCCAGGGCCGGCACAGCAGTCACATTAGTTTGCTGAATTCGCTGCTGGCCGTCTTGGCAAGTTGCCGGAATCAGGTGCTTGTGAATTTGAGAAGAAAAAATGGTTGGCGGGCCTCCTGCAAAAATTTGCTTGAAGCGAGTTGCATACTTTAACTGACTCAGGTGAGGAAAATGGGTTGTGATCTTTGTTCCCAATATTTGGCTGCGGGGAATTTTTGTCCACTCTTCGAGACAAGTGTTCCAAAACAGCACCACAAAATCATCTCGCAGCAAGCAGGCGCCGACTGGTACGCTGTCGAGAACTCCAAACTTTTGTTCAATAGTTTTGCTCTCCTCGATCATAGACCCCCGGCAAGTTGATTGATAGCAGCCAACAAGGTGTCAAAGGAACTGACATTGAAAATGAGGATGATATCTCCTTCAATGTGAAGCCTTTCAATAATGAAACGGGTCTGGGCTAATAAAACAACTGTATCAGTAGCTAAACCGCCAGATGTCAGCAAAGTAGCGATCGTCCCTTCCATGTAATTGGGAATTGAGTAGTTCAGGCGCTGCTGAAGTACGTTGCTGATTGCACCCATAACCCCGTTGATTACAATATTCCCCACTTCACTCAGCGTACCAATTTTGACTGAATCCAGGTCGTGAGATCCGATTTCTTCCCCAGTCAGCATCGTCACCAGCAGCGCTGCGCTATTGGTGGGAAAGACTAGCTGAGCAATGCCTGCAAAGGAACCTGTGAATTTGAGCTGGACGGCGGCGATTTGCTCGCCGTTGAGGTGGCTCTGTAACTCTTCTTGCACATCGGTGGGAGAGAGGATTTGGAGGTAGGGGATTTGCAAGCGAATGGGGGAGTCGATCATGTCGTTCAAGACCCCTGCCGCTTGACCGATCCCAATGTTGACGAGTTCCTGCAAAGCATCGAGCTGTCGAGCGGTCAATAATATCATGGGGCGCTCTCCTCGCTCGCACTGAGAGCTTTTTTAATCCATCCTATCAGTTCGTCTGAGTTGGGCATTTTGTGAATGACTGCTAGGGCTCCGAGTTCCATGCACTCTTCGTAAGTGGTGGATTGGATGTCTGCGGTAATGACGATTACAGGAACTTTAATCCCTCGATCGCGCATGGCTTGCAGGACTTCCCGACCTTCCATTTCCGGCATCAGCAGATCTAAGAGCATACAGTTTGGGGTTTTAGTTCCCAGCAGTTCTAGAGCTTCCGGGCCGCTCGATGCTTCCCAACTCTCGTATCCTTCTGCTCGCAGGATTTTGCAGATTACCCTGCGAGTCAACCACGAATCTTCGACAACGAGAATTGATGTCACTACGTTCTCCTCCTTTAATTGTTTAGGACTGACCGACGTTGCAGGTGCTTTTATCTTGACAGTAGTTTAAACGGCTGGGATGGTGTGCGATCGAGCCTGACTCGGAATTCCTGTTCTTAAAAACTAACGCATTAAGGCGATCGATAGTTTAGTATCTTTGACTGTGGGAAGAAAAAACCTGGTTTCTGAATGAAACCAGGTTGGCGGGCTCTGTATTGCTTGTAACACAGGTGCTCAATTATAGATTACCAAACGCTTCCGCAGGGACTCTACTCGCTGTTTGGCAGTGGCATTGTCTGGATCGCAGGCGAGAGCTTGTTCGTACATTTCTAAGGCTTGAGCTGTTAATTTCTTGCGCTCGTAGGCGTGACCCAGATTGTTTAGAGATGTCACGTATTCGGGCTGCAACTTCAGGGCTTCTTTGTACTGCCGGATCGCGATGTCGTACTGTTCTTGGCCGAAGTGTGCAAAACCGAGGGCGTTGTAAATAACGGCTTGATTTTCTTCGCCTTCTAAGTCTTTGGCTTTCAAGGCTTTTTGAAACAGTACGATCGCCTGGGAGTAAAGCTTCTTATCTACATAGATACTTCCTAATTCGTAGTATTCCTGTGCTGTTCCTTTTTCTATCGTCAGCTTATTTTCTAAGCGTTCGAGAGACATTTCCAGCTTCCGAGTTTTGAGAATCTGGCGCACAATAAACCAGGAAGTGCTGCCGAGTATAGCGAGCAGCACTGACAAGTAAACAATCAGCAAATTACTATCCATGTTTTTTAAAATTAGGTAGGTCTGTGGAAGGTTTTATTTATTTTAATGCGCTAGCAATCTCAGAGATTTGCCTCTGCAATTGTCTAAAAAACACGTCCAGGGCGATCGACCGATTCGATCGCGATTTCTGAAAAAGCAAGAATCCAGAAGTAAGAACAAAGAAGGAAAATTGGTCTCAACCTCCTAGATTTATCAGGAGTTTTCCTTCTCTGGCAGATTGTTAAATCTTTCTTACTTCTGCTTTCTGCATTCATTAAACCGATCGAGCTTTCACGAGCCTGCTCGATTAGCCATTTCCACGACTTTACCGAATGTTGCCGGGTCAATTATCGCCATTTGTGCCAGCATTTTGCGGTTGATTTCGATGTTGGCTTTCTTCATGTTGCCGATCAGTCTGCTGTAGCTCGTGCCGTGCTGGCGCGATGCAGCATTGATCCGAGCAATCCACAGGCGGCGGAAATCGCGTTTGCGTTTTTTGCGATCGCGATAACCGTTACGCAGGGCCTGCATCACCCGCTGGTTAGCGGTGCGGAACTGTTTGGACTGTGCGCCTCGGAATCCCTTGGCTAATTTGAGAATTTTTTTGCGGCGCGCTCTGGCGACATTACCGCGTTTTACCCGTGTCATCTTTAATTTCCGTTAAACTTTACAAGTATGGAAGCATTAACCGCACGTTAGCGTCGTTGGTCTCATCGATGACGACCAATTTAGATAAGCGGCTTTTGCGGGCTGAACTTTTGTGGGACAGCAAGTGGCTTTTGTAAGCTTTGCGGCGCACAATTTTACCTGTGCCGGTCGCTCTAAAGCGCTTTGCGGCTGCTTTGCGAGTTTTGAGTTTTGGCATGGACTGGTGTTATTTGGACACAAGCTTCAACGGTATCACGTTTGTGGTAGTTTCTGCAAGGAAGATTTGGGGCGATATGTCAGGATGGGCGATCGGCTAATCTTGCAGTTGTTGGTGGCAGTTGACACCTGGCAAACGAATGTGAGACCGCAGTGGCGGTATAGTTAAGGGTTATACCCCTGGGTTATCCGCAGGGTTAATATTTGAAAGCTGCTGATGAGGCACCATAATTAAATTGAAGATGCAACATTAATTATTGGTTATGGCGCTTAGAGAATCCCTTGAAAAAATCATGTTTGAATATCCATTGGTCAGTAACGACAACTTCAAGGGACATTCATTTGCTAGTTATGTCAGAAACGTAGTGCCGAAATCAATAAGTGCTTCGTTAGAATTACCAGAAATATATAGCGTAAAAGCTTCAGCAGGTAATGGCTCTTGGGCTAAAGTTCCTTGGATAGCAATATTTAACAAGCTTGTGACTGAGAGTGTCATGTCGGGGTTTTACTGTGTTTATTTATTTCGCGCTGACTTCTCGGGCGTTTATCTTTCTCTCAATCAAGGAATAGCAGATAAATGAGATCAGTTCGGACTTGGGGTGTCGAGAGAAATTTTAAGGGGTCAAGCAAAACTATTTAAAGATAAGCTTGGTTCTGACAAGCTCAGGGAATTTTCAGCTCCTCTCGATCTTAAGCTTGATTCGATTCCAAAGGCAACTACTTCTAGAAGGCTTGGACTTGCGTATGAAGCAGGAAACATAGCATCGAAGTTTTATTCAAGGGAATCACTTCCTGACGACAAGGAGTTGGTAGGCGATGTTATGAAAATGCTTGAAATTTACTTCTCCCTGTTTGAGGAGGTTTCTTTGAAGGAGGAGGCAGATTCGGATTTGTTCCAGGAGGTTTCGTTGAAGAAGGAGGCTAAGAACAATGAAGCAGAAAGAGAATGGTTTGAAGATCCGACAAAATATAGACTTCATCGAGTAACCGAACGAAATCAGACGTTATCTAGAAAAGTTAAGGAGTTGCAAGGATATGAGTGCAAAGCTTGCGGTTTTGATTTTGAGTCTCGATACGGAGAAATAGGCAGAGGATACATAGAAGCTCATCATAATGTTCCAATTTCCAAATTGAGCGCGGCAAAGATTCAACTAGATCCGCTTAATGATTTTACTGTGCTATGCTCAAATTGCCATAGTATGATTCATCGAATTAAACCAACGCCAACCGTAGAGGAGTTTAGGCAAAACTTGAAGATGTAGTATGAGTAAAGGCGTTTATATCAAAAAAAATAGGCTAGCCGTATTTCACAGCGCCTATCTCAATCGAAATTATAATGGCTCCCCGCAACGCCGTCTTACCTCAGCTTTTGACCTGGTATTTTACCAGGTGGGTACCGTTGGCTCGGACTTAAAGTTTCTGGGTACAAGCCCAGTTTACTGCTGTCCAAACATCTTGATTCCCGAGAGTTAAGAGTTATAGATCAAAAAAACATTATTGGCAGTCACCAACGTCGCAGTAGAACCTTTATTTAATATACAACAACTAACTAGATTTTGGCAAGCTTCGATCGATCTAATTTGCATTCCAGATAGATTCAATGGTTTGAGCGATCGCCTGTGCACGGGCGATCCGCCCCTGAGCCACCGCTTCCTCACCCAGCAAAACAGTAACATGACCCAGTTTACGGCCGGGACGCGATACTTTCTTACCATACCAATGCACAAAAGCGCCGCTAATTTGTGCCAGTTGTTTCCGTTTTTCTAAATAATCGGACTCAGCCGATTCGTAGCCGAGCAAATTTACCATGACAGCACCAGCAGAGTTCAAATCGCAATTGCCTAAAGGCAGTTGACAAACTGCGCGCAAATGCTGTTCAAATTGTGAAGTTTCGCAGGCATCGATTGTAAAATGTCCCGAGTTGTGAGTGCGGGGCGCAATTTCATTGACTAACAGTTTATTGTCGGCGGTTAAAAATAATTCAATGCCGAATACGCCGACAGATTCTAAGCTGTTGAGGAGAGTGCGGACGATCGCACAAGCTTCGGCTTTCACCTCTAAACTAATCTGGGCAGGTGCGATCGCCAACCGACAAACCTGATTTTCCTGTTGAGTTTCGACGATCGGATAAATCGCAATTTCGCCCGATGCCGATCGAGCCGCGATCGCAGCCAACTCGCGATCGAACGGCACAAACTCTTCCACCAGCAAAGATTGACCTTTGAGATCCGCGCGAATTGACTCAAAACTCTCCCGATCCTTGACAATAAAAGTACCTTGGCCGTCATAACCGTGGCGGCGAACTTTGACGACAAACGGAAAATCGAGGTGCAAATCCTGGCTGCAATCCCACGCCCAAAACCTCGGAGTTGGCAAACCCAAACCTTGTAAATAACAGCGCTGCACGTACTTATCCAACAAAGGAGAAAGCGACGACAAACTCGGCTGAAATAACACACCTTGCTGTTCTAGCGATCGCAAACCATCCAAATCCACAAACTCATTTTCAAACGTAATAACATCGCAGTCATCCGCCAACTGAGCCGTAGCCGAAACATCATCAACAGCCGCCAAAACAGCACCATCCGCAACCGAAACTGCCGGGTCAGCAGCATCAGGAGTTTGCACTACCAATTCAATCCCCAGCGCCTTAGCAGCATCCCCCATCATCGCAGCTAGCTGGCCGCCGCCGACAACGCCCACCCGCTTAAATTTTGCAGAGGAACTCGCAGCGGTTTGATTTGATTTCATGTGAGTAAAATTCATTGTGTCAACCTGCCTATTTTATCGCTATTTGTACCCGGATGAATTACAATAATTGAACAGTTAAAAGCCAGAAAATAGTTTTAATTGCCTGATTAAATCGAGGCAAAATTTAGAAAAATTGGGCGGCGAAAGTCTTTAATTATTGCACGAGCTCAGCCGCCCTGAAACAGCGATCGAGCCGCAGCCAAAGAGAAAAGTGCCATATCTAGCAATTCCGTAGCGCCAAGCATGGCATAATTGACAGCACTGCAAAAAGCAGATAGACAGGTACAAACACTGAAAATCAGACATTCAGGGAACAAAAGTTATAGGTGAGGATGCTGTGAAAGTTTTGGTTGTGGGGAACGGAGGTCGCGAACACGCGATCGCAAAAAAACTGCTAGAATCTACGCGGATTAAACAAGTATTCTGCGTACCGGGCAACGGCGGCACAGCTACCACCAAAGGCTGTCAAAATCTGTCGCTCAACATCGACGACTTCCAAGGCATCGAACGCTTTGTGATGGTCAACAACATCGGACTCGTCATCGTCGGCCCCGAACTGCCCCTATCCCTAGGCATCGTTGACTACTTCCAACAGAAAAAACTGATGATTTTCGGCCCCACCAAAGCCGGCGCCCAAATTGAATCGAGCAAATCCTGGGCCAAAGAATTGATGCTCGAAGCAGGCATCCCAACACCCAAAGCTGCCGTATTTACAAACGCAGAAGCAGCCAAAGCATACGTTGTGGAACAAGGAATCCCCATAGTCATCAAAGCAGACGGACTCGCATCAGGCAAAGGAGTCACCGTTGCCACCACCGTCAAAATGGCTCACAGCGCCATCAATACTATTTTCCGAGGCGAATTCGGCACTGACAACATCCGAGTTGTCGTCGAAGAATTCTTGACAGGTCAAGAAGTCTCGATTCTCGCCCTCACCGACGGCATTACAGTAGAACCGCTGCTGCCGGCCCAAGACCACAAGGCGATCGGCGAAGGCGACAAGGGAGCCAACACCGGCGGTATGGGAGCCTACGCCCCAGCGCCAATTGTCACCCCGGAACTCATGGAAAGGATTCAAGCAGAAATTCTCGAACCCACCCTCGCAGCGCTGCAAAAACATAAGATCGATTACCGGGGCGTCCTCTACGCAGGTTTAATGATTACGCCAGAAGGAGACCCCACAGTCTTAGAATTCAACTGCCGCTTTGGAGACCCCGAAACTCAAGCGGTTTTGTCGCTGCTGGAAACTCCTCTGGAAGATTTGCTGCTGGCCTGCTGTCAGCAGCGTCTCGGTGAATATTCCAACATTCGCTGGAAGTCTGGTGCTTCTGTTTGCGTAGTTTTAGCTTCTGGGGGCTATCCTGGAAGTTACCAAAAAGGCAAAGTTATTACAGGCATCGAGGAAGCTGAAGCCAAAGGGGCAGAGGTGTTTCACGCTGGGACTCAGTTGAAGCAGCAGTTAGTCACCGATGGCGGCCGAGTTTTGGGCGTGACTGCGGCGGGAGAAACTTTGGAACAAGCTATCTCCAAAGCTTATGCAGCAGTAGATTGTATCCAATTTGAAGGAGTCTACTGCCGCCGGGACATCGGCCGTCGAGCACTGACAGACAAAAATTAGGAATTGCGAAATCGCCCGCCATCCGAAAGCCAAGCAATCTTCATGTAGAAGTGTAACAATGAAGTTTGGCATCTCTGCCGCGGCAGTACACAAGTCGCAGTAAAAAATCTGAGAAGGGGCCAAGTTAATCAACCCTGCTTTTAATATTGAACTGGTAAAATGCTGGCCATACTAAACAAAATCGGAGAAATTATTGCCCGCTGGTGGTCGGATTTTACCCTCCAGACCCGCCTGATGGCCGGTGCTACCCTCGTAGTTTCGTTAATTATGAGCGGCCTGACATTCTGGGCCGTGAATACTATCCAGCAAGACGCCAGACTTAACGATACTCGCTACGGCCGCGACCTCGGGCTGCTGTTATCGGCAAATGTGGCGCCGCTGATTGCGAAAAACGATCGCTCCGAAGTCGCCCGCTTTTCCCGCCAATTTTACAGCAGCACCTCCAGCGTCCGCTATATGCTGTACGCAGACGAATTAGGGGATATTTTTCTGGGGATACCTTTCTCGGAATCCGAGGTACAAACTTCCCTGACGCTGCGCCGCCAAATTAAACTCCCGGATAATTTTATCGCCGACATTGAGGCGAGAAATTTAACTTCTTTGCCTTTGGTGCGACAGCACTTGACGCCAGACGGAGAAGTTACTGACGTATTTGTGCCGCTAATTCATGAAGATAAATATTTGGGGGTGCTGGCGATCGGCATTAACCCAAATCCCGCAGCAGTTATCTCTTCAAATCTGACTAGGGATGTCACTTTAGCAGTATTTGTCACCATTTGGGTGATGGTAATTTTGGGCGCTGTATTTAACGCCCTGACAATTACTCAGCCGATCAAACAATTAGTCTTCGGGGTCAAAAACATCGCCAGCGGGAATTTTAAGCAGCGAGTTGACCTGCCTTTAGGGGGAGAATTGGGCGAGTTGATCGGCAGTTTTAACGAGATGGCCGAGAAACTAGAAAGTTATGAAGAACAAAATATTGAAGAGCTGACAGCGGAAAAAGCGAAGTTAGAAACTTTGGTTTCAACTATTGCTGACGGGGCGCTGTTGCTGGACGCGAATTTGCAGGTAATTTTAGTCAATCCGACGGGCCGGCGGATTTTTGGATGGGAAGGCAGAAATGCGATCGGAGTCAATGTTCTGAACATTTTGCCTTCGGAAGTGCAGCAGGATTTGGCCAGACCCCTGCACCAAATAGCGGCGGGCGATCGCGAAGGCGGGGAATTTCGCATCTCGATCGGGGAACCAGTCAACCGTACAATTCGGATTGTTTTAACTACTGTCATTCTGCACAAAGCGCCCGGTACTGAACCGCTGTGCAAAAGCTGCGTCCGCCACGAAGAAAATACCTGTACCGAGCCGCAACGCCCGATCGCGGTAGAGTGTACTTTCTACGAGCAAACCTCCAAGCATCAAGGTTCGGGGCAATACCGCGAGAGTCTCAAAGGCATTGCGATGACTGTGCAGGACATCACTCGCGAAGTAGAACTAAATGAGGCTAAAAGCAATTTTATCAGCAATGTTTCTCACGAACTGAGAACACCTTTGTTTAATATCAAATCTTTTATTGAAACTCTCTATGAGTACGGAGAAGACCTTCAAGAAAGCGAGCGCAGGGAATTCCTAGAAATTGCCAATCGAGAAACCGATCGGCTAACCCGTTTAGTTAACGACGTGTTAGACTTGTCGCGGCTGGAATCCTGCCGAGTTTATCACTTGGATGCTGTTGACCTCCCGCAAGCTGTGGAACAAACCCTGCGGACTTATCAGTTGAATGCTAAGGATAAAGGCATCGAATTAGAGCAACAAGTTGACCCGTATTTGCCACCTGCTTTAGGTCATTACGATTTGCTGCTGCAAGTATTTGCAAATTTAGTAGGAAATGCCTTAAAATTTACGCAATCCGGCGGCAAGGTGGCAATTCGAGCGTATTTGTTAGAGTCGGAGGCGGCTACCCACAAAGACGGCGCATCAGGGAACCACAACTTTTCACCGGATGCCAGACATTTTCCGGTAGTGCGGATCGAAATTTCTGATACTGGCATTGGCATAGATCCAGAAGACCAACAAGCAATTTTCGAGCGCTTTTTCCGGGTAGAAAACCGAGTTCACACTCTAGAAGGAACGGGATTGGGTCTTTCTATTGTCAGAAACATTATTGACAAGCACCACACTAAAATTAATTTAGTTAGCGAAGTTAATGTGGGTACGACTTTCTGGTTCGACTTGGCAGTTTATCAGCCGAAACAAATAGTAGAGATGGAAAATTCTTGGCCGGTGGAAGCAAAGGTGGAGACTGAAACAATTTCGACTGCGGCCAGGCCTATTTAATGGAAAACGGGCGAAAAAACCATTTTGTAGTAAGGACTTTAGTCCTTCACGGGGTGACAACAAGAGTTAGTAGGGTGCGCAATGCTCACCCTACAAATAGAGTTGGCGCGTAAGTCCTGTTTACGGGAATTAAGCCGCAACAGAAATTGCCTTAGCCTTAAGCGATGGTTCTGGGATGAGTTGACCATCCTCTCGGAGGGTGTCAATATAAAGCTCAATTGCTTCTTTAATATTGTTTTCTGTTTCTTCAAGTGTCTTACCTGTAGAAATACAACCAGGCAAATCTGGAACATAAGCTGAATAGTTAGTGCCAGCCCATTCAAAAATTACAATATATTCTTTCATTATTCGTCCTCCAGTTGTGCTTGTTTCCAAATACTTTTGAGAGTTCCAATGGCGACTTCATCGGAAAAACTACCCGGTACAACTACGATACCGGATTTTTGAGGGTGTTTCAGGACTCGATGACTTCCTCGCATTCTTGCTTCATACCATCCATCTGCTTCTAATCGCTTGAGTACCTCACGAATTTTCATTACTTGTCCTTTCTATTTTAAATTTTTCTAATACTGACTATTTTGCCTACTCAGAAACAAGGAGGAATCTGTTTAAAATTGGCTTAAAATCTGCTTAAAATCATCCGCTGTTAAGCGGTACAAATCGGGGAGTCCATTTCTGGATAGAGACATGAAGCCCGATCGCACATTTCCCCAATTTCCCCCTCATTTACTCGTTCCCAGGTTGAGCCTAAAAACGAGTAAACGAGTAAAATTGTCAAGACTTAAGAAAGAGTTTTTCGAGCACGTTCCGATCGCTCTTCTGCGGTATCCATCACATCCGCCATTTTATCCACCATTTCCCCTGGATAATTTTCCAGTACCCGAGTAGAAAGCGAAATCCTGCCGCGACTTTGATCGAGGTCAATCACCAGCGCTTTCAGGGGTTGACCGGCAGCAAAGACCTTTCCAAGGTTATCAATATATTTTTGGCTGACTTGCTTGATGTGCAGCAAACCGCTAACTCCTTCCAAGTCCACAAACACGCCAAAAGGCTTGATGCTGCTGACTTTTCCTTCCACCAACTGACCGATTTGCAACTGAGTGAAAGCATTCGATTGAGTGGCCATCCGCTGGGAAAGTACGAGTTTTTCTCGCTCGCGATCGACCTCCAAAAAATTCACGCTCAAAGATTGACCGATCAGCGATTCCATGTTATCGCGTTCCACTAAGTGCGATCGGGGAATAAAACCGCGCATTCCCTGAACATCTACCGTCACCCCGCCCTTATTCGCCCCAGAAACCCGCACCTGAAGAACTTTACCGGTTTCCTGCAATTCAATTAAATCTTCCCAAGCTTGCTGAATTTGTAATTGCCGCAAAGACAAGGTAACTTGGCCGTCTGCATCTTGTTCGCGGATAATCAAAAATTCTCGTTCCTCTTCCAGCGGAACCACTTCCGACAAATCAGTTACCGTTCTCAAAGCAGCCTCTTCGATCGGCAAAAAAGCCGAAGACTTGCCGCCGATATCAACATACGCGCCATTTGAGTCGTACTCGAACACTTTGCCGCGCACTACTTGTCCCTTCTGGAACTCGTAATTGTGCTGTTCGAGGGCTTTAGCAAAATCATCCATTGAAAAGGATGCTTTTGCGCTTTGAGAACCTGTAGATTTGGAATTCATGTCAGTTTAGTTGTCAGTTGTCAGTAATTTAGTTGTCAGTTGTCAGTAGAAAAATTTTCCCACTCTCCCCATCTTCCCATCTCCCCATCTCCCCATCTCCCACTCTTTAAGCTGGTTGAAGTTGCTGATGAAATAGCTGCTTCACCTGCGTCCACGAGTCGGCTGCTGCCGTAGCGTCGTAACTGCCGCGGTGGTCGCAGAAGAAGCCATGATCGGCATTGTAGCGGAAAATTTGGTGAGAAATACTGTGTTTTTGCAATTCGGCGGCGATTTGGTCAACTTGTTCTAACGGAATGCTGGGGTCTTGAGTGCCGAAAAAGGCGTAGAGAGTGCCTTTAATGTCTGCTGTGCGGGCGATCGTCGGGGTTCCGCCGCCGGGGGTTAGAGTGGCGACACCAGCGCCGTAGAACGACGCTGTAGCCTTGATTTCGGGCAAAGTAGCGGCGAGGTAGGCGACGTGCCCTCCAAAGCAGAAACCGATGCAGCCAAAACCTTGCTGTTTGACAGAGGGTAAAGTTTTGAGGTAATCGATGGCGGCTTGGATGTCGCCCAGAAGTTGGGATGCGGTGGTTTGTTCCTTGTATTCTCTGCCGATTTTGATGTCTTCGGGTGTGTAGCCCGTTTCAAAGCCTGGGGCTTGACGCTGGTAAATGGCTGGGGCGATCGCCACATATCCTTCTTTTGCTATTCTTTCAGTAACTTCGCGGATGTGCGAGTTGACGCCAAAGATTTCTTGAATGACGATGACTGCGGGAAATTCCCCTGCTGCTGCCGGTTGGGCTAGGTATGCGGCGATTTGCAAATCTCCGTTGGGAATTGTGATATTTTTGGTGCGAATTTCTGAGTTGGTCATAGGGAGTTTTAAGGTAGATGTCGCTCTATTGATTTTAAGTTGAGCGATCGCATTTTTATGCGATTTCACGGCTTAAAAGAATCGCTTGCATACTTTGACTCCCGATCGCGCTACTTTTTTGGACTTCTCTATGATACTTTACGAATCATAGGTGAAGTATTTGACTTCACACTGGATATATGTTGTGATATCTTTCCCACCAAATCAAATAAAAATGGCCTTGCAATTTTATGCCCCAGGCTCTAATAGTACCAGTAAATCTAAAACGAAAAGCCGTATCGTACTCCTCTAAACCTATTTCAATCCACCTAGTCTGAGCTTCTTTAACTAAAGTAGTTAGCTCTTGAGGATGATGTTTAGGTACACTTTTCTCGCCTTTTGCAGGAGTCTTGTGCTCAAATAAAATTTCAGACCAAGTGGATTTTTCTAGCAAGCTGAAATTTAAAAGTATTTGAGTATTCCATTCTTCTTCAGTCCAGCGTCTTTGCTCTTTCCATGACCACTCTCCCTCTAAATCAGATATGGTTGTACACCATGTCAAATTACAATCAAATGAAAACTTTTCTTCGCTAGGAATGTATACAGATTTGGTTCTGTCTGGTTGTTCTTGAACTTTTACAATTTTCCAATCAAGCTCTGGTATAGGTGCTATTTTCACAGTCTTAGTTGCCAAGTTTTCGACACCAGACAAAAGTTTTACCGCTTTCTCCTTTTGCGCCTGGGCCTTTTTTTCTTGACGTAACATTCTCTTCTGAGCTTTTGAAAGCTTGTCTGTCATAAACTGGAATAGTATTCGTGCATTGCAGCCAAGAGAATTACCTTATCGCATTTTTCTGTAGGCTTCAGATCGCCTCTAGCATCCTTCCATGGGGCTTCCATATGGGTTAATTCACTCAGCCACTGCGCGCTCTTTTCTTGCAGGGCATCAAGAACTTTGTCGATAGAGTCCTTCTGGTTGGGAGTGAGGGCATCAATGTCTCCGTCAGAAAAGGTATTTTTGTCTACCTTAAATTGGCCTCGATGATAGTCATAGAGAACTGGAACTACAGGTCCATTAGCCCAAGCTTGGATATCGTCCTCGAACAACGGGTTTTCATCCCAAACAAGAGACCATGCTTGAGTGTAATACACAAGCTTCTGAAGCTTCATGGCAGTCATTTCACCAGCTTTAGTTAAGATGTATTTCGCCACATCTACAGCCCGTGCCATAGTATCCCCCTTATAGTTTCTGGTACACTACTTTATTGTATCATATTATAATGGATTACATTTTCGGGAAACTGCTGCTTCAAAACAGGCATTACCGGACAAGGTTTTTGCTCCTGCAAATTCTGGGGTTTGTTCCAAGTAAAAGGCCCTTTTTTCTCCGCCGCCATCCACAGCAAGCTTTTTGCTCGCGTCATCGCCACATACAGCAGTCGAAACTCTTCTGCTGTTTTCAAATAACCTGCTTGTTCCCACGCTTCGCCTAGATTTGGTAAAGGATATTTTTCGTGCAAACTTGCTCTAATTTGTGCTCTCGCTACCTCTGCTAATGTGAAATCTCCTAAAAATCTGGCTTGCGGCAAAACTCGCAAACTTCCGGGGATGGTTTGTTCGTGAAGAAACGGCAAAAATACGCAATCCCAATCTAAGCCTTTGGCTTTGTGCATGGTAATAATTGTTAGTTGACCTTTGCTGGTATAGCGTTCTTCTATTTTGTCGTCTGCATCTACAGGTTCAAATCTTTCTGAACTGACAATTTCGCTCAGTACGTCCAAAATATTGTGCATTGAATTGTTGCCGGCTGTTTGGATTGCTACCCGTTCTGCTAATTTGTCGGCGGTGGCTAGTTCTGTTTGGTCGTATTGCAGCGCTAAGGCTAAGAATGATATGATTTGGTAGGGCGGCAGTTCCAAGCGAGCTTGCAGCAAACCGCAGCAAAAATAGCGGCATTTGCGAACTGGGTCTGACTGTTTCGGGTCTAGCGGGCCGGGGTAAAGGAATTGCTCGGGGCTGGTAGTAAAAGCATTGTAGTCTTGTTTGGGGATGAGTTGCCGATCGCTCAAAATCTTTAATGCTGCTTTCAGGTAATCTGGAGAGTGCGGGCGATCGAGAAATTGCAGCAGTGTTAAGATTTCCAAAGGTACTTGAGAATGCCGGTCGCGCTCTCCGACATCCTCAATTTTAATCCCGTATTTCCGCAAATCAAAGCTTAATCCGTGTTTTTTCGGATTCTCCAGCACTTCTTTGATAAACTTGCCTTGTTTGTTTTCCCGCACCAAAATAGCCATAGATTTGAGTTTTTCTAATGGCAATTTGATGCTATTTTCCCCATTGCTCGCTTCACCGCCAGATTCCCGCTCTTTGTCATTGCTTGCCCATTCAAAATCCGCAGGTAAAAACTGCTCGACCAATTCAATTACTCGCTTGCCAATTAACTCAACTGTATGGTAAACATCGCGGGGAGTATGCAATTCTAAACCAATCCCGATGGGGGCGGGATTTGCATCTTTTTGCGGGTCGTCGCTTTTAACTAATTTAATAGTTTGGTCGCGAAAAGGCTGTTCTGTTCCAGCCAATTCGGAGCGATTGACCCATTGCAACATAAAGTTGGCTGCATCGATAATCACCTGGGTGCTGCGCCCTGCGCCGTCCATTGTTGCTAACTTCTTCTCTACGGCGCAGTCGTCACAAAATTTGTTAAAGTAAATCGGATCTGCGGGAGTGAAAGTAGAATTAATAGCTTGATTTGGATCGCCAACTCTGATAAAATTGGGAGGTAAGTCAGGACGGTCTGGATCGATCGCCAATGTTTCCAAAAGCCTAGTCTGCAAAGGTGTAGAATCTTGGGCTTCGTCCTCAAAAACGGCAAATACTTGTTTTTGCTCGATCGCCCGGGCTGCCGGATTGTCCAACACCCGCAAAGCTGCTAAAATCATCTCGTCGTAATCGATGAATTCCCGACTCCTCAACAAAGCCTGATATTTTTGATACAAACCCCCAGCTACCGCTAAAATCTCATAACCGTCCCCAGTATTAAGAGCGCTCATTTCTAACAACTGTTCGGGAAATAAACCTGAAGATTTCGCCTCGTGAATCACGGTTTTAGCTAACTGCGGCAAAATTTCCGTCCGCAAAACCGATTGTCGCCGCAGCCTCTCCGTTTCCTCTCCGTCGAATTGCTGTCCTTCCAACAAAACTTGATATCGGCGGGGATTTTCCGCAATCCAAAGTTCTACACAGGTGCGAATTAATCGGTGGCTTTGAGTCGGAGTAACTAAAGTTGAATTTTCTAAATTTAAACCAGACAAATCGGGATGGCGCATCGCAATGTTTAAAGCTAAACCGTGCAAAGTGTGCACGGCAAAACCGCCTTGATATAAAGACAATTGTTGCAGTCTTTCGCGAATTTTAGCTTTAATGTTAGCAGCAGCCGATCGCGTAAATGTCACGACAATTAACTGGCGGCGGTTGTGAAGCAGGTTGCGGGCGATCGCAATTGCCGACGCAGCAGCCATTCCCGTAGACTTCCCGGCCCCCGGAACCGCCGAAACAGCAAGGGGGCCGCCTTTCCAGTCCGCCATGTCCTGCTGCCCCGCACGCAAGCTTTCGCGAATTTTAAGGCAAGCTTGTTCTCGCAAAACGGCAGCAGCCGCTGAGTTTGAAAGCGCTGAGGCGGCCTCCGGGCGATCGATATCGGTTGTCGATCGCATAAAATCAGTATCAAATTCATCAGTCATTATTACATCTGCGTTTATCTGCGGTTAAAAATCCCAAAGTATTCAACCTCTACCGTTTCCATTTCGGTATCGGCTAAACTAATGCTATCTATTCGAGCTTAAATTGAAACCAGCATAAAATTCAATACCCAAGCATTTTTTACAGGACAAACCCTCAATGAAAACTCACCTTAAAACCAATTCCCCGCCGCACAAGCCAAACCCAAACCCAGCCAACAACAGCACAACTCGCTTTGCTGTTGTGGCATTCTTAACTTTATCTTCAGCCATTGCTTTGCCGAGCTGCGGATCTCCACCGACCGGCAGCGCTCCAGGCGGCGCAGCTTCATCCAGCAGCCGTGAAAACAAAGTTGCCGCATCGGCTCCACAATCGGCACCCGCACCCGAGCCAGCCCAACAAAGGTCAAAAACTCCTGGTGCATCAAAAAAAGCAGCAGAAACTCCAGCAACCCGTCCCCAACTGATTAAAAAAGCCGAACTCAGTGTAGTTGTCAAATCTATTGACGCCACCACTAAATCTGTTACTAATATTGTCGAAAAACAGCAAGGCGATATCTTGGGTTTCCAAAATCAAAAGCCGCCGGATTCGAGTGTCCGCCAAACGGCGTCTGTGGAGATTCGCGTGCCTCAAGAACGGTTAGAAACTACTTTAGATGCTTTGGCAAAACTCGGAACTGTAGAGAACCGAGGGCTTACCGCTGAGGATGTTACCGATCAATTAGTTGACAGCGAGGCTAGACTGCGGAACCTCCGCAAATCGGAGGAAATGGTGTTAAAAATTATGGAGAGATCGGGTTCTGTCGGCGACGTGCTCAAAGCTGCTCAAGAGTTGAGCAATATTCGGGAGTCGATCGAACGCATTGACGCTCAGTTAAAAAGTTTGCGAAATCAAGTAGCCTATTCGACTATTAGCTTAACTCTAGAAGCGGCAGTCTCGGCTCAACAAACTCCCGAACCTGGTCTAGGTTTGCGGGTGCAGGAAACTTGGGGGAAAGCGACTCATTCTGTGGGTGAATTGACGCTCGGTTTGTTTGGTTTGGGTATTTGGCTGTTGGCTTACAGTCCTTATTTTCTGTTAATTGCGGCGGCGGTTTACGGCTTTAATCGGTTTAAGAAACAGCATTCTGTTCCGAAAATTCAAGAACCGAAACCGCCCGCTGCGAATTAGCAATTGGTTTTAAGAACAGGCTTGCCCGTCTGTTTCACAAAAGTGAATTTTTTTGTGAGTGGGCCAGAGAGCCTGCCCCTAAAAGACTGATATCAAATCCGCTCTTCATCGGAATGATATAAACGGAGCACACGGCAGTGCCGTGTCCCTACCCCGATTAATTGTAGGGACACGGCACTGCCGTGTCCTGATTGTACGTAATATTAATTCCGATGCTACCGGAATTGATATGATTGACAATCATGACTAACTAACTAATAATTATTAACTAATGACTGATGACTGACAACTGACAACAGTCAACTGACAACTGACTGACAACTGACAACTGACAACTGACTAATCATCTATTTGCCATCCATCTTTGGTATAGTCTTCATCCACAATCTTTTTCGGGCGCATCACCAAAACAACTCGCCCCAAAATCGAAATATCCGGGGATGTTTCAAACCAAAACAATTCTAAATTTCCCCCGTTATCGGCGAGGAAATAACTGTCAGCATCCCACTGTCTTTGCGCTCGATCGGCAATAATCAAAACTTCTTCAACTTTTCCTTGCAGCGGTACCGGCAATCGATCGCTCATTTCCAAAACAGCCACCGGATCTTCAGCGTTCAAAATTACCTGCCATCCGGGAATAGCCACCCAAGCTCCTGCTCCCGAAAATTTTACCATTCGGAACGGCCAGATTTCCTCCGGCAAAGGCACTGCCAGCAAATCTGACGTAGACAGGGGCAATTTGCCCACAACCGGGACAATCCGGGGCAATTGTTCCTCAGAATCGAGCCGGTAGACGGGCAAGCGGGGCGCCGCACGCCTCGAAACTACGGTAAAATCGACGAGCAACTGCTCGATTTGCGCCCTAGCGGTTTGGCTGCTAGCTAATTTTAAACCGCGAGCAATTAAGCGCGATCGCTCTTGCAAATCGCTTTTCTGTCTCGCCAATTGCCAGCACTGGTAAGCTACAGCATCCCCTGGAGTGTCTGTGAACCCCTGCGGGAGACTCCCGAAGTGCGAAAACTCCTTGATAGCTTTAGCCACTTGGCGAGCATCGTCAACATCCAAATTGTGGGCTAGCATCAAAGCCGCCGCGCCGGCCCGCTCTACTTGAGAGAGAATCCGAAATTCGTATAAAATATCACTACCTTTTCGCAAAAAGTGCGATCGAACTTCTTCCGAAGCCCCAGCGTTGACCATGCTGGTGTAAACTTGGGCAGCGACGCTGACCTGATTTTGCTGAATTGGCTCAAAACCAGTTTCTTCAAAAATCCTTTGAGAGTTGTAGCCAGCTTTTTGCAGTGCAGTGCAGGCCTGTCCCCACTCTACCCAAGTGCCTTCTTTGCGGCGGAGCGATCGAATTAACTTTTCGACATCCACAGCATTGGCGGAGGGTTCAGATGTAGGAGCGGATGAATCTTGCGGTGTATCAGTCATAATTGGATTAAAAATCAGCGCTAAGTTATGTGTGATTGGATACCAGCAAGGCTCGTGTCGCGGCAGAGCTATAGATTGATAGTAAGTGAGTTATTAGACTATTGTTACAGAATAGTTGCTCGCCTAAATTTATAAAGGGGAGTTTATCCTATTGTTATGTATAATGCCATTCCAGAGCTAGAACAAATTAAACGCCAGCTCATGACCCTACACCGACCGAAAAAACCCAAAATGCTGGTAGTAGACGACGAACCAGACAATCTGGATTTACTCTACCGCACTTTCCGACGAGATTTTAACGTGCTCAAAGCTGAGAGCGGAATTCGCGCCTTGGAAGTCCTCGGCATCGAGGGCGAGGTCGCCGTCATCATTTCCGACCAGCGGATGCCAGAAATGAAGGGAACGGAGTTTCTGAGCAAAACCGTGCCCCAGTTTCCGAATACGGTCAGAATTATTTTGACTGGTTTTACGGACATTGAAGACTTGGTGGATGCGATTAACTCGGGACAGGTTTACAAGTATATCACCAAGCCTTGGGACCCCAACGAATTGAAAATGGTGGTGCAAAAAGCGGCCGAGACTTATGAAGTTCTCAAGCAGCGGACTGAGGAATTGCACCGCGCCCAAAATCAAATACAACTGTTAGCAACAATCATGCAAACGGCTGTGGATTATCCGAGTTTGGAAGCAAGTTTAGAGCCGATTGCTACTGCTGTGAGCGATAATTTTTTGGCGGACGCTTGCATTTTGCAACTGGTGGAAGAAACTGTTTTAATGCCATCCCAAGGCAGTCACACCAGCGGCCCACCCGTGGAAAATTGGCTGGCAGATGACCCTCTGGTTCGAGAAGCAATAACCTCTGGAACTATTCAGGGTGCTGTGAATATTGCCAGCGACTCCGCCTTGGCTAGCCTGCCGCACTATCAAAAATCCGGCATTCAAGCTCACCTAAGCGTTCCGGTGATTCACCAAGGTCGATCGATCGCCCTGATTTCCATTCAGTGGAAGCAACCTTGTTCCCTGCGCCCCGACGAACTCACAACAGTTCACCTCGCGGCTCAAGAAGTTGCTTTGGTATTGACGAGTTTTCAGGCTCAGTAGTCATCAGTCATCAGTCATTAATCATTAGTCATCAGTCATCAGTCATCATTCATCAGTCATCAGTCGGCTCTCTGTCTTGAGTCGAAAATGATAGCAAACCAATGATTCAAGACCAAATATAACCGATAGCTAATAAATAAAAAAGCATTAATGACTGGCGACAGCATGACATGAAGGAACGGATTAATTGTTTTTTTTATAACCAATCACCCATCACCACTCACCAAAAACTAAAAACTAATAACTAATGACTAATAACTAATGACTAATAACGCCCAAGAAATTAAAACTATATTTAATCGAATTGCACCAGTTTACAACCAAATGAATGACTGGTTGAGCTTTGGGCAGCACCGGATTTGGAAGCAAATGGCGGTGAAATGGAGCAGTGCGGGTGCCGGAAATACTTGTTTAGACTTGTGCTGCGGCAGCGGGGATCTAGCTTTGCTGCTGGCAAAACAAGCAGGGCCTACCGGTTGCGTATTTGGAGTAGATTTTTCTGCCGAACAATTGGCCGTTGCGGCCAGGCGCGATCGACCTTTTCTCACCCCTTCTAGTCCCATTACCTGGGTAGAAGCTGACGCCCTAGACTTGCCTTTTGCCGACAATTACTTCGACTGCGCCACAATGGGTTACGGCCTGCGCAACGTGACGGACATCCCCCGCAGTCTTCAGGAATTGCACCGCGTACTCAAACCCGGTGCAAAAGCCGCTATTCTCGACCTCCACCGCCCCAGCAATTCCCTAATGCGGAGCTTTCAGCAGTTTTATCTAGACACTCTCGTAGTGCCCATTGCTCAGCAATTTGGCATGACTCAAGAATATGCCTACATTAATCCTAGTTTAGAAAAATTCCCGATCGGCCAGGAGCAAGTGGCGATCGCCCGCCAAGCCGGATTTGCCACCGCCACCCACTATCCCATTGCCGGAGCTATGATGGGAGTATTGGTATTAGTCAGTTGACTGTTGTCAGTTGTCAGTTGTCAGTTGTCAACAGTCAACAGTTAACAGTTAACAGTCAACAATCAACAATTCCCAATTCCCAATTATTGATGAATCCGTCTGACATTTGGCTGTTGTTGGCCCCACCTGTAGTGGGAGGAATTATTGGCTATTTCACTAATGATATAGCTATCAAAATGCTGTTCCGCCCCTATCGAGCTCTTTATATCAAAGGGCGGCAGTTGCCTTTCACTCCAGGCTTGATCCCCCGCAACCAAGAGCGCTTGGCAAAGCGAATTTCCGACACAATTATGGGTTCGCTGCTGACGCCGCAGGAACTGCAAAACTTAGCGCGCCGCCTCCTGCAAACTGAACGGATGCAGTCGGTGATTCTCTGGCTGTTGCAGTTGGCGCTGGATCAGGTAAAGGCAGACGCAGAGCAAAAAACGGCTAAAATTCTCGCTAACATTCTGCGAGATTTGCTGGGGGAATCCGTGCCGCGAATTCTCAAAGTTTTGGCGCGCCGGGAAGATTTTTTAGAAGCTCAACTCAATCAAATTTTTGACCAAGTTTTGCTGGAGATTCAGTTAACTGAAGCTCAGGCGGGCCAGTTGGCTGATTGGCTGTTGCAGGTAGTAATACCGCCGGAAGTGCTGCGGCAGGCTTTGATTGACTTTTTGACCGATCGCAATATTTCGATTATTGATGAAGGCTTTCGAGAAAAAACCAGCGGCACTTATTGGGTAGTAGCAAATTTGTTTGGTTTGCGCAACACTTTAACTCGGCTGCGGACTTTTTGTCTGGATGATAGACAAGCGACAAATCAGCGGTTAGCAGAGTTAACTGTTTCTTTGGGAATTCGCGGGCGACTTCAGGAATGGCTGCAAAATTTGTCGATGCAAAATTTACCGGTTTCGACTGTGAGACAGTTGCGAAAAACTATGCGCGACAGCGTTCGCAGCTACGTTCAACAGCGGGGTACAGAGGTACTTGAGGGGTTGAGCAAATCTATTGATTGGGAAAATATTTCGCGGTTGATTCTCAATCGATTGCAAACTTCAGCGGTGATGAGCGCTTCTCTGGAAATTGTCAGCAAAGAACTGGCTTTGGTTTTAGAGCGCTATCTAGAGCGGGATTTAGAAAATATTGTAGCTCAGGCTATCCCGATTTTGAATATCGACCAGGTGATTGTCGATCGAGTAAAAGGCACTTCTCCTGAAGAGTTGGAGTTAGCAATTCAGGGAATTGTCCAAAGCGAGTTGCAGGGAATTGTAAATTTAGGAGGGATTTTGGGCGTTTTTGTCGGCTGTTTGCAGACAGTTGTGGTTTGGATTCAGCGATGATTTATTTCGGCAGTTGTGAGATATTTGTTCTAGTCTAATATTCACTCGACTTGCGCCCACAGTACCAAAAACCTGGTTTTTAGACCGTATTGGCCACCTCAGCCAGAGGATTTTTGGTAGAAACTGGGTTTTTGTGGCTCCATCCTAATTTACCTATTTCCTAAATCTATGCCAGCCCCAAATTCGGACGATCGCACAAACATCCCAAAAAACCCCCGCAACCTCAGCCGCCAACAATACGAGCGTTTAACCGCAGAAATTGCCGCTCCCTACCGGCCTCTGCGACAGTTTGTTTACGTAGCTTGCGGCGCTTCCGGCTTTATCGGCGGCGTGGTTTTCCTCGCTAAAATTGCCTCGGGGCGGGAAATTGGTTCTGCTTTTCCCAATTTTGCCCTCCAAGTCGGAGTTGTGGCTCTGATGGTGTTCCTGTTTCGCTGGGAACAGCGCGCCGAGGGCCGAGCCCCGAAGTCGAAGTAACAAAAATTTACAAATTGAGACAAAAATCAATCTGAGGCAAGGAAAAGTTATAAATATAAAGAAATTATTATGAAATCCTGGTTTGCGATCGATCCCTGTAATAATACAGTAGGTTCAAGTGGGGTCAGCAAATTTAAAGGCCCTAATCATAAACCCCTTGTAATTCGTTCAATTGGGGTCAGCTTTCATAAAGACCCTAAATATATAAAATAAATTTAAGCCCAGCGCCAGCCTTCACTGATAGAAGAGCTGGCGTTCGGCATTTTTCTAGGAGCGGGAAATTGGTAGATGTGTCACATTCAAATTAGAAAAAGATGTTGGGAGATTTTACTATGAGCAAGTCATTTTTCAAAGAGCGGTGGACGTTATTTTTAGCAGCAGGTGCGGGAATTGTATTTTACAGCAGTGCTGCGGCGGCTGCCGAAAAGGTAGTGCTCAAATACAGTGCGATCCGCATGACTTTACCAGTCAGCGAATTAGAAATTTTTGCAGAAACTGGGAAAATGTCGCCCGGTTTAGAAATGCTGCTGGGAAAGGCAAAAAAAGACCCGGAAGCGGTTCGCAGCAGTCTGACGAGACCGGTAAAAGTCAGTCAAAAGTTTTTGGATCAAACGCTCAACAGTAAGGTTGGGGAAATAATTCTCGATGAAGTGGGTCAGGTAATTCGCACTCCTTCTGGGAATGCAAATCGAGAAGCTTTGCGCGAGGCCTTGGTGCTGTCTGCAACTAATGATAACGAGATTACGCTGTTGGAGGCGATGAAGAATTATCCGACTCCAGAAGTTTACGTTGAGGGCGATCGCTTAGTTGAAGCTTACGGCAAACTTGTAGCTTTGTCAGAACAATTGGGCGGCGTCTCAGAACGGCTGCAAGACATTTTGAACAAGATTCGCTTGCCTAGATTGTAGCGGATTTTGTCGAGGAGGGTTGATTCGTGCGATCGGTCGCAGAATGCTGCTGAACCTGCATAAATTACAGCAGAGTCACATTTTATTTGTGCAAAATTTGCCGGATTTTAATTAAGCTGTAAAATAAGTCTCGGGATAGATGTTCGAGGATTTACAACCACTCTCAATAAAATATCCGTATTTTTGGTTATCGAAGTATTTTTATCGAACAATGTGGGCAAGAGCTTGTGTATCCCCCATAAACTGAAATACGATCGGGTGGACATTGCAGATTATCTATCTTAAGATAGAAAAACGCCGTCAGAGTCAGGCGCTTGCGGAAAAACGGCTGGTCATTAGTAAGCTAGTGCTATAACAAATGCCATGACCCAACGCATTCCCCAAAACTCTTGACTAAAAAAAGTTGAAAAAAACGGTGAGAGACTGCATTAATTAACAGTCCCTCAAATCCCAATCAAATCTTACTACTTTTCAGGGGTCTAAACTTTAACTCGCTCGACTCTATTTACTGGGTAACACTAGCAACATGAACAACAATCCTATTCGTTCAAAAGACCGTTTCTTGGTTTTCGGTGCTCCGGCGATCGAAGATGCTGAAATTCAAGAATTGGTGGCAACCATGAAAACAGGTTGGTTGGGTACAGGCCCTAAAGTCAGGAAGTTTCAAGACGAATTCAATGCTTACAAGGGTTCCCAGTACGCGATTGCAGTCAATTCCTGTACGGCGGGACTGCACTTGAGCGTCCTCGCTGCTTGCTTGGAACCGGGGGATGAAGTCATTACTACTCCGATGACTTTTTGCGCTACAGTTAATGCCATCATCCATGCAGGGGCAACACCGGTACTGGCGGATGTAGATCCGGTGACAATGAATATTGACCCGGCTCAAGTCGAAGCTAAAATCACTTCAAAAACTAAAGCAATTTTGCCGGTTCACTTCGCCGGTCGTCCCTGCGATATGGATGCGCTTTGCGAAATTGTTAGCCGTCACAACTTGAAGTTAATTGAAGATTGTGCTCACGCGATCGAAACAGAGTACAAGGGACGGAAAGCAGGCACATTTGGCGACTTCGGATGCTTCAGCTTTTATGTTACCAAAAACATTACGACCGGGGAAGGAGGAATGATTCTGGCCGCCAGTCAAGAAGATACCGACAGGCTCAACATTTTAGCGCTGCACGGTATGAGCAAAGATGCTTGGAAGCGCTTCAGCGACTCGGGTTACAAGCACTACCAAGTGGTGGAAGTCGGTTTTAAATACAATATGATGGATCTGCAAGCTGCGATCGGCATTCATCAATTGAAACGAGTCGCCCCTTATTGGCAGCGGCGGGAGCAGATTTGGCAGCGCTACAACGAAGCATTTGCGGATTTGCCGATTACTTTGCCAGCCAACCCCGAACCGGATACAATTCACGCTTATCACCTCTACACCATTCTGGTAGATGAAGCCAAAACTGGAATCAGCCGCGACGAATTTCTCGACGCTATCAATGCTGAAAATATCGGTGTCGGCGTACATTATATGAGTATGCCGGAACATCCTATCTATCAAGAAATGTTTGGATGGCAGCCGGAAGACTATCCAAATGCTGCTTACATCGGGCGGCATACAGTTAGCTTGCCGATTTCGGCAAAATTAACAGATGCAGATGTGGAAGATGTAATTGCTGCTGTTAAAAAATGTTTGGCGATCGGCCAAGCTAAAAGTCCAGTTTTGGCAACAGCAAACTAAAGTCTTGAAATAGGTTGTCATTAAAACATCCTAGCTGTTTTTTAATAAAAGCAACTAGGATGTTTTTTAACTCCACAACGCTCTGTTAGTTTTTAGGGCCTTTGCAGTGCTTTTACTTAAATGTTATAGTTTTACAGTACAGTCCTTTTCAGGTTACGAAATCGGCTTTTAAATAAAACAAGATAAAACAAGACAGCTCTACAAACTGAGCACTCCTCTCCTATGTGAATAGGCCTCTTGCAAAAATCCTTTTTCTCACTTTATGGAGCAAGCGGGAGTCCCACTCCACAAGAAAAAATGACTCTTGTGGGATGGACACGAGAACCCGTCCTAGTTATTTTTCAAGAGGTCTAATGTTTAGATGAAAGCAGAAAAAATTGAGTTAATTGAAAAGTAATGCTATGTTAAAACTGAGTGCTTTATTCCCAATTCATTGCAATGACCGAGCCATCAGCCACGTATTTTTTTCAGTGTGCAAAGAATGGCAAGGTCCTGAGCTGAAGGCACGTATGGTTGTCCCGAGTTGCGATCGCTCGTGCCGCGGCTCCAATATAGTTGAAGCAATTCCGTCATTTCTGACACAATTGTATTACCGCAGCCCTAGTCTGCCCAAAATCAAGGCAGAGAAGCGTTTTCTCAAAGATATCAAAAATTTTGATGTTGCCTACTTGTGGCCCGGTATCTCAGTAGATACTGTAAAGAGCGTTAACAAGCAGAGTAAGCCGATTTTTTGGGAGCGAGTTAATAGTTGTCAAAGGCAAGCTAAGAGTATCCTTGACGATGCTTACTCTCGCTTGGAATTGCAACCTCAACACGAAATTACCACAGAAAAAATTCAGATCGAAGAGCAAAAACTCAAGCTAGTTGACTTTCTGTTTTGTCCCAGTCCGGCAGTAGTAAAATCGTTTCAAGAAGCCGGAGTTCCTGAAGAAAAACTGCTGTTAACCACTGAAGGTTGGTCGCCAGAGCGTTTCCCCCATTATCAATCCCACAAACCGCCCTCAGAGGAAGTTAATGTCCTTTTCTTAGGTTCTGCCTGCGTCCGCAAAGGGGTTCACCTGCTCTTGCAGGCTTGGGAGCTAGCTGGGATTAAGGGATCGCTGACAATTTTTGGCAAGCTCGAACCGGCGATCGCTCAAGCTTGCAGCCATTTGCTGAAACGTTCGGATGTAGTTCACTTTGATTATGCTTTGGACTACAGTTCTGCCTATCGCCAAGCTGATTTTTTTGCCTTTCCCAGTCTTGAAGAAGGTAGCCCACTCGTCATCTATGAGGCAATGGGTCATGGTTTGCCGATTCTCGCTTCACCGATGGGAGGAGGTGGTGTTGTGCGTGATGGCATAGAGGGCATAATTCTTCCTCCCTACGATACTGACGCCTGGGTGGAGGGACTGCGAAAACTATCTAATTCTCCTGATTTGCGGGCTAAAATGGGAGCCGCCGCCCGCCAGCGAGCTTTGGAGTTGACTTGGCCACAAGTTGCTGCTAGGCGCCAAGAGCAGATTCTGCATAAAATGAACACAAAATGAAAAATAAATAGGACTTACGGTGCAAAAGGTTTGTAATCAAGTTGATGTGGACGGTTTGATATACTGCCACTCTAGCACTGTTAATTTTATTTTTCTTCAGCATTCTTATAAAGAATTTCGGCAACAGCCAAGTCAATAGATAGCGGCCGCAGTCGCTTTGTCTGGGGTTTCAGGCTAATTTTCTCTAGATTTTTCTGAGAGTGTGTTGCAGGTAGGATGCGGGAATTAATCCCTATTTAATAAGTAGAAATACTGTCCCCTGCAATTTGATGTCCGAAGTTGCGATCGGCACTCACTTTCGGCACTCACTTAGCATATTGGAGGGGAAGCCGGCCGAATTTGCCTGTAAAATTCACAAACCGTGACAATATTTGGTTTTAAGGTTCTCAGTAAGCCAAAGTTTCTAAAGTTTCCCGCAGATAGGAGCGAACCTGCTGATCGATGGTGGCATTTTGCTGCTGACGCTCAAAATTGAGTTCTAGCTGCCAGCGTTGAAATCCTGAACTTGCGCCGATCGCGGATTTGAGACTGCCCCAGATTTCAGAATCTTCGCACAGCTCGATCGGCTCTGCGGCTTGAGGTTGTTGTGCGATCGGTAGATAATTCGCCATATTGTTATACCTCTGTTTTAATCCCCTGTAAGGATTGAAAGCTGACCTTGACACTCTCTATTATAGATTCTTCTCTCCAAAGAGCCAACATAAAATATCCACAACCTGCGATTAAAAATTAAATATTAAGACTATTAATAATCTCTATCCGAAGAGGGACCTTACCTATTTTTTTCACAGCATACATCTGTACAAATTAAAGTAGCTTAAACTACAATTGTCCCTCTCTTAATTTTTTATTTCACTTTTTTTCGCTCGACTCTTCGGGTAGAGATATAACGCCGTTGGTGTCAGCAGGTTTTGGGTTGACAATACTGCCGGCTGACGAATTCCCTATGCCGGAGGCTGGCCCCATTGACTCTGCGGGTGCAGCCACCGCGGCAGTTGTCTCGCCCGCAAAAGCCGGCAAAAGTCGATCGACTTGCCAAGGGGCGATCGTAAAATCCTGCCGAATTTTTTCTAAAACATGAGGCTTTGTCGCTGCCAATTCTGATTCCGGCGTCAGCAAAACCGCCATGACACTAGCAGACACCTGCAAAAACAAATTGCTAGCTAAAAAAGCAGCAACTGCCAACAACAATCCAGCCCACCGCCACGAAGGAGGAAACGGAGCCACCGAAGCTGCGAGGGGAGCCCATCGGTAGAGTTGCCACAAAATTACTCCCAGCAAAACAGCGACAAAAAGAGCGAGTCCTTGATTTAACTTAGTTTTAAACCGAGTCAGAATCTGCTGCTGCGCATTAGTTAAATTTTGCGGTTTCACCGCCACAACTAAAATACTAAAAATGTAAAAAGGGCGGAACCACTGCATCCACAGCACAGGAGCAATACCTGCTACAGCCACTAAAAACATTTCTAACCAGACAGGGAGCAGGGGAGAACCCACTGCGAGTCCCAGCAAGCACAGTCCCAGGAAAATCGGCAGTGCAGCCGCCCCAGAAAGGTGAATCCACAAGAAAGGATCTGACCAAAAAGAACGCACTTTAAATATTTATGAGTTATGAGTTTTGAATTTTGAGTTTTGACAGTCTCAGACGCACTCTTGACCCTGAAACCCAGTGCGAGGAGTACATATCTAGCGGTCAAACCGAGGATGTTGGGAATAAACCCGGTTTCTTTCCGTAAGTCTTATTTGAGTGCGTGAATTTTGAATTTTAAGTGAAAAACAAAAGTTGAGAGTGATGAATTTTGGAGTATTGAGTGAAGAGAATAGTTGCGAGCTAGAGGCAATTTAGTTCCTTTCACTCAAAACTTCTCTTCCAACTCAACACTCAAAACTCAAAACTATTGAGATAGAGTCCGGCGCTTAGTAACCATCCGGTAGGCTTCAATAATATCGCCATCCGCCCAGTCGCTAAACCCGCTCAAGGAAATGCCGCATTCAAAGCCAGCATTGACTTCCTTGGCATCTTCCTTCATCCGTTTGAGGGAGTCGAGTACACCTTCGTAAACGACATTGTTGCCCCGGCGCACCCGCACCTTGCAGTTACGGATGACTTTGCCAGAGAGTACCATACATCCAGCCACAGCCCCGCGACCGATCGCGAAGACAGCGCGCACTTCCACGCTTCCCAGAGGTTCTTCCACCAGTTCGGGTTCCAGCAGACCTTCCATCGCCCCTTGAATATCATCCAAGAGGTTGTAGATGATGCTGTATTCCCGCACGTCTACACCCGCTTGGTCGGCCGCTTGGCGAGCGCCGGTGGCGAGAGTAGTATTGAACCCGATAATCACAGCATTGCTGGCTGCGGCGAGGTCAATATCCGTTTCTGTGATTTCCCCAGGAGCAGATAGCAGCAGCCTGAGTTGAACTTCTTTTTGAGGAAGTTGAGTCAGAGCGCCGACAATTGCTTCGAGCGAGCCTTGAACATCTGCCTTCAAGATCAAGTTGAGTTCCTTGAGAACGCCTTCCTTAGCTTGTTGAGAGAAGCCGCTGAGGCTGATCCGGCCGCCTTGGAGCAGGCGCGAATCTCGTTGGAATGTAGCTCTTCCAGAGGCGATCGCCGCTGCTTCTTTTTCGTTTCCGAAGACATCAAACTCGTCTCCGGCGCGAGGAACTTCCCGCAGCCCCAGCACTTCCACCGCGAAGGAAGGAGTTGCTTGGTCTACGCGATCGCCGCGATCGTCGATCATTGCGCGCACCTTGCCCAGAGCAGAGCCTGCGACCACAATATCGCCCACTCGCAGAGTGCCGTTCTGCACCAGCAGAGTTGCCACAGGCCCCCTTGCCTTGTCGAGGTGAGCTTCAATCACCGTACCCTTAGCCGGTCGGTTCGGGTTAGCGTTGAGGTCTTCCATTTCCGCGACTGTCAGAATCATTTCCAAAAGCGTATCCAGGTTTTCGCCTCGGATAGCGCTGACTGGAACCATCGTGACATCACCGCCCCAGTCATCTGCGACCAAGCCGTACTCAGTAAGCTCTTGCTTCACGCGTTCAGGCTGAGCGCCCTCCTTGTCAACTTTATTGATAGCCACGACAATTGGCACTTTCGCCGCTTTCGCGTGGCTGATAGCTTCAATTGTCTGAGGTCGCACGCCGTCGTCCGCCGCCACCACCAAGATGGCGATGTCCGTAACCCGCGTTCCCCGAGCCCGCATCGCTGTAAAGGCTTCGTGACCGGGCGTATCCAAAAATACCACCTGCTGGCTCTTGCCTTCGTGTACCACATCCACGTGGTAAGCGCCGATGTGCTGGGTAATACCCCCAGCTTCTCCTTGAGCCACCTTTGTTTTGCGGATCGAGTCGAGCAAGGTAGTTTTGCCGTGATCCACGTGGCCCATAATCGTTACCACTGGCGGACGGCGCTGGAGGTATTCCATATCTGTTGCGTCCAGCATCTCGATCACTTTGAGTGCTGGGGCGACTTTTTCTGGGGTTTCTACCTCTACGCCCATTTCTTCGGCTACCATTCTCACCGCTGAAATATCCAAGGTTTCGGTAATGTTGACCGCAATACCTTTAGAGAACAGCCGCTTAATAATTTCGGTTTCGGGAACTGCCAAAGTAATTGCTAGTTCTTGAACGGTCATCGGCCTGCTCAGCAGCAGCTTTTCTGGACGTTCTACCTTAGCTTCGGCTGTTTTGCCCCGGTTGCCGCGTCCCCCGGTCGAACCAGAAGAAGAACTTTTATCGTGAGAAGGGCCCGGTCTCTTATTTTTTCCGCTGCTTCCGGGTGCGCCCGGAGTTGGTGTTGACTTGGGTGCTGCTTGTGACTTCGCCTTAGCTGGGCGGGCTAGGGACAGGCTGACCGTGACTGGTGCTGGCATATCCAAGCCGTTTTCTAAGTCGTCGTCATCCTCATCTATTGGTTTGAGGCGAGAACGTTTTGCCTTAACAGCCTTGGCAGCTTTGGCAGCATCTGAGTTTTCGTCATCATCTTCTTCCCAAATGACCGAAGTCTTTTTGGCAGGACGAGGGAGGGAGGGCCTTTCGAGGAGAGTAATCCCCAGCAACGGCGTATTATCTTCTTCATTATCGTCACTGTCATCCCCTGCGGCTCCGGTGTCACCACCGCGGCTGCGCAGCCCGGTAGCTGACGTTGCCGGGGCAAGGCTGCGGCGCGGGCCACCGGGCTGGGGTCGATCGGCCAGTTGAGTTTTGACTGGGCCACCAGCGCCTTCTCGGCGCGGTCTTTGCGCGTCGCGAGATTCGGTAGCAGAGCCCGGTGCGGGTCTGCTGGGGCGGCTCGGTTTAGCCGGCGCTTCCAGAGTTTCTGTCTGTTCTGATAGCTCTTGCTCAGTTTTGGCAAGTTTGAGTACCGGCTTGTTTCCCAGATTTTGTGGGCTACGGCTAGCCGACTCCGACGCCCCTCTGACTGGCGGCGACGTGAGTTTTGCCGACGGCCCGGGGGGGGCGATCGGCGGTTGCTTGGTGCGTTCGGGAGCCTTTTCCAATAAAGGTTGAGGTGCCTCCGGTGCCTGAGCCTGGGCGGTTGTTTCCGCGATCGCACCTACAGTTTCCGACACTGTTTCCGACACTGTTTCTGACGGAGCCGCCGAGACAGCGACATTTGGCTTTGACAGTACAGGTCGATTGATATTTGGTTTAGCTGGAGGCTGGAGTTGTTGAGCGGCGGGCGATTTGGGAGGAGTTGCCACGGTGGCCCCTGGCTGGTTTTTTTGATCCTCGTTGCCCGCAGGCTGGGAGGAGGCACCAGCCTGCCGTACTTTTGGACTGCGTATTTCTAAAATTTGCTGCTTTTTTTGTTGGTCGTTAGGGTGAGGGCCAGATTCTCTAGATGGCGCTGCTGCTCTTTCGGGGGGAGCTGGCTTGCCGGGGGAAGAGTGGCTGCTGGCTACGTATTTTTCCGCCGTTTTGCGGATGCGTTCTGCTTCTGATTCTGTAATTGTGCTGCTGTGGCTCTTGACTGAAATATTGAGCCGCTCGCAAACTGCCAAGATGTCTTTATTATCCAAATTTAGTTCCCGTGATAATTCGTAAATTCTTACTTTGCCGTTGTTCATCCACTCTGCCCTCTTTTGTGCCAACCAGTTTTTACATTGTGATTTTTTGTTCTAATGACGACATCATTCGCTGTGATTGATTCAGTGTCAGGAATCGGGGTTTTGGTACTCGCTCAGCAATTTTATCTAAAAGATGCAACTTGCTGAAGTCTGCGGTTGGAGAATTCTCAAGTCTTTTTGGGAACGCGGGAACTCTGAAGTCTGAATTTTGGCAACAGCCACTCTCTCAAGCTTCAAAGTTTGCCTTTCCACCTTGAGGATACCTCTGCTAGTACCCTACCCTTATCTAATCTGACACAAATCTTTCCAGACTGGTGGGCCGATCGGATTGGGGTTTTAGAGCTGGCGCTACCGGTAATTAGCGGTAGGGCTGCCCGCGAGGGTTTATACAGTCGAGGCCGAACTATTGTCGGTTTTTCGCCCGGCCCGGCCACAGTCAGATGTAAAGTCAGATGTGGCTAAACGCTGCCAAAGTGTTTGGTACAGTTCGTCAGACACAGGCGCTTTGAGCGATCGCCCAAGTCGATTTTTTTTCTGAGCTGCTTTGAGGCATTCGGCTTCCCGACAAAGGTAAGCAGAACGGCCCATGCCACGATCTAATTGTACCTGATGAGAAGGATAGAGCCTGACTACTCGCCAAAAAGCTTCCTTAGGAGCTATTTTTCGACAACTTGCACAGCACCGGTAGTTCGGTTTCATTTCTTGTGAGAGGGGGAGAGGGGGAGAGGGGGAGTAGGGGACAAGTCCTCCTTGTCTCCCGATCGGAAAAATAAGAGTGAATGTCGCAGTTTTTAGACTGGGGCTTCGGTTTCCTCAGTAGTGGCTGCCTCCTCTTCCTCATATTCTGCGGTTTCCTCGTCGCCGCCCTTGCCTGATGCTTCGTCGTCTTCGTAGTAGTCGCCTGCTAGTTCTTCGAGCCTGGTTGCTTCTGCTGCCAATTTGGTGTCTTCGGCGTCGCGATCGTACTTAGCAATATCTTTGATATCGATTTTCCAACCAGTCAGGCGGGCTGCGAGGCGGACGTTCTGACCTTCTTTGCCAATGGCGAGACTCAGTTGGTCTTCAGCCACCAAAATATGAGCCCGCCTGCCTTCTGGGGCAACCAAACGCACTTCATCTACTCTAGCTGGACTCAGAGCGTTCGCAATATAAGTTGCGGGGTCTGGAGACCAGCGGATCACGTCGATTTTTTCGCCGCGCAATTCGTTGACTACTACCTGAATCCGCGATCCCCGCGCTCCGATGCAGGCTCCTACGGGGTCTACGTCGCGATCGAGAGTATCAACTGCTATTTTAGTCCGGGGACCGACGTGCCGGGAGGGCGGATTTGCCTCCCTAGCTACGGCGACAATCCTCACCACTCCGTCTTCTATTTCTGGTACTTCGTTAGCAAACAGGTAAACCACCAAACCTGCATCTGCTCTAGAAACAAGTAACTGCGGCCCACGAGTTGAGCCTTCGCCTACTTTTTTGAGATAAACCTTGAATGTAGCGTTGGCGCGGTAATTGTCATTGGGCAACTGTTCGCGTTTGGGGAGTTCGGCATCTACTTCGGGCTGACCGAAACTGCTGGTGACTGCTAAAATTACCGACTGCCTCTCAAACCTGAGCACTCTGGCTTGAAGAACGGTTTCTTCTAAATCTTTAAACTCTTCTTGAATCATTTTGCGCTGTTGGTCGCGCAGTTTTTGAGCGAGAACTTGTTTGGTCTGGATGGCCGCCATGCGACCAAATTCTTTTTGATTTGGTGTTACATCTACGAGCACGATACTGCCCGGTTGAGCTTCGGTGGCTACTTCTTGCACTTCGGAAAGTGAGATTTCGTGATCGGGATTGATGACTTCTTCGACAATAGTTTTGTTGGCTAAAACGCGGAAACCTTCTTGTTCTGCATCGAGCTCTACATCAAAGTTGTCGAAGTATTCTTCGCTGAAGTGATCTAGTTTTTGGGTGCGGCGGTAGCGTTCGTATCCTTTGAGTAGGGCTTCTCGCAAGGCTGCTTGGACGGCGTGTTTGGGTAAGTTTCGCTCTTTGCTAATACCTTCGACCATTTCTTTTAGTCCGGGCAGGGGAACCATTGACATATAAAACACTCCTTTTTTGTTTTGACAATACTTAACTGGTAATCGGTAATTGGTAATTGGTAGTTTTTGAGAAAAAGCGATAGTTGATGATTTATGAGTTACGGGATAAGATTAAGGAAGCTGGGTGCTGTCACAATTTATTTTGTGTTCCCATTCAACCCGCTGCTACATATCTGATTCTTAAAAATTAACTCGCAGCGAAGCGTTTTTAGCTTACTGCGAGGCAATCTCAAAACTCAAATCTCAAATCTCAAATCTCAAATCTCAAAATTTCCCTTTACCTTTCCTTTGTTCCTTCGTCTAGTTCAACTTTGGCAATTTGAGAGCGGGGAATTTTAACCTGTCGCCCTTTTTGATTGAGATAAACCGTTGTTTCATCCCGGCCGACCAGTAGTCCTTTCCACTCTTTGATTCGCGAGTCCGGTTCGGTGGCTTTGACTGTGACGGGGAAACCTTTAAAGGTAATGAATTCTCGATCGCTGCTGAGCAAGCGGGATATGCCGGGACTGGAAATCTCTAGCACGTAAGCATCGGGGATGATTTCGGCTGTGTCTAACTCGGCTTCCAGGGCTGTACTCATCCGCTGGCAGTCGGCTAAACCGGTGTCTTGCTGGAGGTTGCGGATGTCTACCCGCAAGACGGGAGGATTTTGGTTGGTGTGAAACACTGCTCCCACTACTTCCAATCCCAGTGTTTCCGCAACGGGGGTAGCTAAGTCAATGATTTGTGGGATTAGGGGATGAGTCATATCGAATACTTAAGTTAAAACTCCTGAACTCGAACACTGGCTTGGATAAGTCCTAAACTTGCAAATCTGATGCCCAGAGCTCTTTTCCTGTGACTAATGCAACAAAAAAAGTGGGCTTGACCCACTCCTAGGTAAAACAATTTTTTCCAAGAAGTTTGAGAATTTCCTCCGATATCACATTTTGCACTATTGTCAAAAAGTTTTTCAGGGGCGGGATCTGGGGCCCACCCCACAAGAAGATTCACTCTTTGTGGAACAGGCCGGACAGCCTGTTCATGACAGAGGTGCAAGCTTTGAGTTCGATCGCAGTTTATCTCAATTCCCAGTTTAGCTCGATCGCCCGCTCGGTGACAAACCGCCTTCGGAGTTCGGCGATTTCTGGAGAGAGAGGGGAAGAATTTGGAGAGAAGGAGTAAAGTTAAATTAAAGCCGTCCTTGCAGGACGGGGTTTCTACCGAATTTTATGATGAAAATTTTAAAGTCCGGGAACTGGAAACGCAAAGCCTTATGGATTCCGGTAGCCATCACTGTAATTCTTCTTGGAAATGATCCTTGGGAAGTTTTCCCTTTTGTTCAATACAGACGGATGTACTGTTCCCATGATGCAGTCGAGTCTCCCTATTGCAATTTTTCACTCCTTCGTACCCTAGAGGGGAATCCTAGGGCCTCTGCCATTGCGATTGGTGCGGACGGCCAAACTCTAGTCAGTGGGGATCGAGATAAAACAATTAAAGTCTGGGAACTGCACACAGGAAAGTTGAAAAAAACTCTACGGAGTGATTCAGGTGCAATTAATGCTCTGGCGATCGCTCCTGATGGTAAAACTGTTGTCACTGGTAGTGGCGATCGCATAGTTCGCATCTGGGATATTACCTCAGATCGACCTCCTCAGATACTCAGAGGTCACTCTGGCAGTGTTCTTCATGTTCATATAGCCTCTGATGGAAAGACTGTTATTAGTGTCGCTGACGGTATAGATCGTGAAATCAAAGTCTGGGATATCGCAACGGGTAAGCAAAAAGCAACATTGCCCTATACCCATTTTGATGACATTAGTCCAGATGGCAAAACTGTACTTTTTACTTTACCGAGTAGTAAACTTGTAGCGTGGGATGTAACAACAAACCAGCAACAAGTCCTCCAAAATTTTTTTAGCCCTTCTTCAGACAGAGCACGCATCAGTTTAGATGGACAGACACTGGTTTGTATCAAAAAAACAGGAAAAAGATCTTTCGATGTGGAAGTATCAGATTTAAGAACAGGAAAAATTAAGGCAAAAAAAGGCTTTTCCCGTGAGATATTTAGAATATTTAATATGACCCTCAGCAGTAATTTTCTAATTGGTATTACCCCGCAGGGACTGACAGTATGGAATCTGCAAACAGCCGAACTAGAAGCAGTTCTGGATGGACAGCCAGAACAAATGAGTCATTTGGTTGTCAGTCCTGATGGCAAACTATTAGCCGGAATTACAAGGGATTCGAGAATTAAAGTGTTACAGCGTCCGTAAAATTGAAATTTCAATCGAGGAATATCCACTGGTGCAATACCAATTATTCAAAGTTAAGCAACTGTTTCTGAGTGAACTGAGGTTACTTCACCATCTAACGCGGGGCTATGCGTTGCAATTCTTTAGCTTGCTCTAAAATTTTCTCGAAGTCTTCTTCGCTCAACCGCTGGATGTAGTTGATTTTGAACTCTTCTAGAAAGTCGCACAGCAGCAGTTGTATTTCTTTCCAGGTTTGCTGCTGTTGGAGTTCGGCTCCTAAAGCTTGCCCGAAATGTTGGACTAGCTGACTTGAGAGTTTGGTACCTACGGGGTCTTCGCTGGCGATTTTAAAGGCTTCGTAGGCATCTTGGGGGCCGAGAGTGACTAATTTGGAGAGTTCTGCAACTAATTGCTCTGCTAGCTGTGCGGGGAGGTTTCCCAGTCCGGGTACTTGCTTCCATCCTTGATAGAGGGGGGATTGTTTGAGAAATATCTCTATATTGTACCGGAGGAGGGCTTCTAGGTCTGGTTGGAGTTGGGGGAGGACTTTGTAAACGGTTATCTGGACTAGATGGGTGGCGATCGCTTCTATTTCGTTGATATTATTAATGTCTAAATATCGCTGTTTTGGGGATTGAAATAGTTGACGAGCTAGTTCGCCTGTGGTAACTGATTGTTGCATCTGGTTGATGAGTTGAATTACAACTACTTCGGTCAATTCTTGGGCGAAGTTGGCGACGAAACCTCGGCTGATTTGGGTGCGTATGGGTTGCAGATCCGGCATTTTGGCTTGGTGGATGCGAATTGTGACGGGTAATACTCGCAACAGCCGCCAGAATGGGAGGAACAGGAAGATGTCGTACCACCGCCAGAGCATGGCTGCTCGCCAAGTGACGCTGCGGTGGCGGCGGCTGATGAAGTAGGTGCGGGCTAGAAATTCGATCGCGAATATGGCAATAAATGGCAGGTCGATTTGCCAGAAGTTGTCGGTAAATTCGCCGTTTTCTCCGATCGTGCGGTAATAGTTAATGGCGATTAACGGCTTGATTTTGGCGTCAAACCAATTGATTTCTTGTTGCCAGCCTTGTTTGTTTAAATAGTCAGGGCTCCAGAATGTTTGGAATGATTGTTTGGCGGAGTCTTGCGGATTCGGGATGCGATCGCGCATTCGGTCTTTAATTTTTTCTAGGCTACCGCTTTTTGATGCGACTCGAAACGGATCTTCGTCGATCATTTTCGCGGTTAGATTGTTTATTTCCTGCAATTTTGCTGCTACTTGGGGAGAGGGCAAGCCTGTTTGCACTACTTGAATTTTTAATTCTTCTAAGGTTTTTAGATATTTCTGGGTGTCTCGGTGGGGTTGAATTCCTTTAAATGGGTCGTATACTTGGGTGATAATTGGCAGTTGCCGAAAGTAGAAATCTCGCCAAGATACGTAACTTATGTCAAATAATACTAGGCTGAAATTTCCGAGGGCGACCAGTGCCATGAACCGCTCGAACCAGGGTACTTTGGGTGATTTTTTGGCGGAGTTTGGAGTTTTAGAGGGCTGTAGTTTTGGTGTCACTGGCAGTTCTTAATTAAGTAGACAGATCGAAATAAATGTAACTGGTAATAGCTGAAAAAAGGAAACAGCGAAAACAGGCTGCTTGTCGGGTCGCGCTCGGATTGCGATCGAGCAAGCTAGTATTGATTTTAACGTGCCGAAAGTTGGGAGTTTTTGATTGTTGATTTGGCAGTGTTCGGTTAAAAATTATACAGGTAAAATATTAATGTCGATCGCACTGCTTTTGGCAGCCGCAGCTCCCGTTAGTCTGCTTCTCTCTGGCAATAAAATTATATCTCAGGCGGAATCCTAAGTTTTTTTTTGGCGTTGCAGAGCTAACTTGGCAGGTAATAAATTACTATTTTTGTTCTATCTGCTGGCTATTTGACCCCTAAATCAAATGTATTGCGCCTTCGGTGAGTTTAAGGTTAGATTTGGGCTTCGAGTTTGAGGTCAAACCCTCTTGAGCGTTATACTTGCTCAGGGGCTCAGAGCGCGAGAGCGCCTCCTCAGAACGGGAGGGTGGCTGCCACCTCCGTAAGGTTCGGGGTCTCGCCTCAACAACCAGCTCGCGATCGGACTCTTGAATAAAATGACACCCTCAGTATAATTTTGTTCGCATTTTTTTAATATATGACATACTGCCTTAATCTCGATTGCCCAAGAGACAAGCGTCAGAACCCACCAGGCACAAAGTATTGTCTTAATTGTGGTTCAAAGCTGCTCCTAAAAGACCTTTATGCAGCAACTGAGCCGCTGCGCGACGGAGGATTTGGCAGGACTTTCCGAGCTGTCAATCATGGAAAATTTGAGGAATTGTGCGTGATCAAACAGTTGTCGCCGCCGCAGGAGTTTCAGCGGAAGCCCGCTCATTTTAAAAAGTACGTCCGGCTGTTTGAACAAGAAGCCCGACGGCTTTACGAACTGAAACACCCGCAAATTCCTCAGTTGATTTCTTATTTTGAGGAAGATGGGCGCTTGTATTTGGTGCAAGAGTTTATTGATGGCAATAATTTAAAGGATGAGTTAGAAAAGTACGGTGCTTATAGCGAAATTAAAACTAGGGAACTGCTGTTAGATTTGTTGCCTTTGCTGAATTTTGTTCACGAGCGCAATGTTATTCACCGGGATATTAAGCCTGAGAATGTGATCCGCCGCAATCGCGATCGCAAGTTGGTGCTGATAGATTTTGGGGTTTCCAAACAGGTAGTGGCTGAGGCTCCGACCAAAACTGGAACGAAGTTGGGAACTCCCGGTTATGCGGCTCTAGAACAGCGTCACGGTAGGGCTGTTCCTGCTAGCGACCTTTACAGTTTGGGGGTTACTTGCATTCGCTTGCTGACTTCTGTTATGCCTTATTTGGATATCTACGGGGACATTCACGATGACCTTTACGACCCGCTTGAAGGTCGCTGGCTTTGGAGGGAGGCGTTGCCGAAAGGAACAAAGATCGACCAGGATTTAGGTCAGATTTTGGATAAGTTGATTCAGGAATATGTCAAAGACCGCTACAAGTCTGCTGTGGAAGTTTTGGAGGTTCTCAAACCTCCTATTGTTGTTGTCCCAGCGACGGAAAACTGGCAGCAGGCAACTGTTCTTAGTTTTTCTGTACCGACTCAACCTGTGACTGAGAATCCGCTAGTTTCTGCGAACTTAGAGTCGGAAAAAGGTATTGATTATTCTGGGTTGGAAAGGCTGCTGGCTGCTAAAAATTGGCGGGGGGCTGATGAGGAAACTTCTGTGAAAATGCTGGAGGTGATGCAGCAGGTTTCACGGGGTTATTTGAGCGAGGAAGATATTAGGAAGTTTCCTGCTAAGGATTTGGAGACTATCGATCGACTTTGGGTTCGGCACAGTCACCGCAGGTTCGGCTTTTCTGTGCAAAAGGGTTTGTGGGTAAAGTCGGGGGGAAAGGCTGGTGTTTATGATGCTACTGTTTGGGAGAAGTTTGGCGATCGAGTGGGGTGGCGGGTTAACAATGAGTGGGTATACTATTCTGAACTGAATTTTACTTCTAAGGCAAAGCCTGGACATTTGCCGGGGGGGACTGTTTTTGGGTGGGAAGGCGGGGTTTTGTGCGGTGTTTTGGGTTTGGGCGGGGTGTGGTTTCTGCTGTCGCGGCGAGATTTGTAAGCATTCGTCATTCGGCATTCGTCATTCGGCATTCGAGAGAAGTTATTAGTCAAGCTGTACCCCAAGCGAAGTCGAAGTGTTAGTCATTAAATAGTTTTGAGTTGCGAATTAAAGAGTTAACAAGTTTTGAGTTTAATCATATGTTAGGTATAAATTAGGTAGAAAAAAAGCGGAAAATAAGATATAATCACAAACCATTTTTTTGTGCTATGTTTTTAGAGAAGGGCAAGTTTACAAAGTCAAAAGCCAGTCCTTGCCCCAGTCCTTGCATTGTTGACTGGCTTTGGCTCCAATTTACCAAGGAGATATATTTACTATGTTGCAAGAAAAACGTCTCAAGCCGTGGACTGTAGTTCGCTCGCTTCCGAATGTGGAAAAGGTGGTTGTGGGTCAGTTTCGCAGTTGGTCTGATGCAGACGGTCACTTGCAAATTCTCAAGCGGATGGTTCCGGCTGACCGATTGACTGTTGTTTTCGATCCGGTAGTTCCAGCGTGATCTCGCTGCTAAATTGATAATCGTGCGATCGCTCGCGTGAGTTAAGCGATCGCCTCTTTTTTTACATGAAAATTTACATAAAAATTGCGACCGCCAAACGGGCGATCGCAACTTGAATCATTGTCCTTGACTCCGGCGAATTTCAGTAATTTGGTCGGCAACATCCAAAATTCTTTGCGGCATGGATGGCCCGGTAAAAATCAGATCCAAATGATGTGGCTTGCTGTCAATCAATGCCATCACTTCTGCTTCGGGAATCAAGCCTAAATTCACCGCTAAACTCAATTCATCGAGAATAACTAAGGCGTAACGGCCTTCGCGCACCGTATTTTGAACGTACTGCCACAATTGTTCGATCGCTCGCGTCTCCAGCTCATCTAAATCGGCATTCTCAATGCAGCGTGGCAAATCGCACCGCACCCAATCTAAATTTTGCCCCAGCCGCATTGGATGCTGGTGTCCTTGATTGATTCCCCCTTTGAGGAACTGCACGGCCAGCACCGGAGCTCCCTGTCCTGCAATTCTGAGGGCCTGAGCCATGACACTGGTAAAAAAGCAGCGGTGGGGGCCTGTAAAGACTTGCACCAGCCCTTCAACAGTGTAGGGCAAGCTGTGGGTTAAATTGAGTTTAGGGGTTTGTAACTGAGCAACCATAGGGCAATATTTAATCAGCAACTAAGTCTTGAGTGCAGCTCCGACCTTGACAGGGATGGAGCCTGCTTAACAATATATAGTGTACTGGGCCGATCGCACATCCGATCGAACGCTAGATATACAAATTGTCTAAAGCTAGCTGTAGTGGCGATCGCAGCTATTTTGCCCGATCGATCTCAAGAACAGGTAAACTTTGAATGTCGCGGCGCTAGGAGCAAGACACAGTGAGATTGGTGATTTTGGGAGGGCCGGGAGCAGGAAAGGGAACTCAGGCACAGCAACTGTGCAGCAATTTGAGCATTCCTTTGCTGGCTGTGGGGGACATTCTGCGGGAGGCGATCGCAGATGAAACTGATTTGGGCAAGTTAGCGGTGTCTTATGTCGAAAGAGGGGAATTAGTTCCCGACACAACTATAATTCAATTCTTTCGTCGCCGATTGCTGCTGTGGGATGTCTTTAATGGCTGGGTGTTGGAGGGCTATCCGCGAACGGCCCCTCAAGCTGAAGAGTTGGATTTTTTATTAGACGATTTGGCACAAGAGCTAGATTGGGCGATTTGGTTGAAAGTTCCGACTGAGGTGTTGTTGAGTCGATCGATCGAACGGGATCGATCGGACGATAGTCCAGAAATTTTGCAGCGCCGGCTCGATTTATACCACGAGCAAACTATCCCGATTTTGGATTATTACGACTATCGCAAGAAGCTGTTAACTGTCAACGGCGATCGATCTCCAGAACAAGTGCAGCAGGATATTCTAAAAATTGTCAGTAGTCAGTAGTCAGTTGGCAGTTGGTAGTTGGCAGTTGGCAGTAGTCAGTTGGCAGTTGGCAGTTGGCAGTTGATTGTTACCAATAACAAATAACGAATCACGAATCACGAATAACAAATAACAAATAACAAATAACAAATAACAAATAACAAATAACTTATGTCTATAAAACGTGCCGACGGCCGACAACCAAATCAACTTCGTCCGATTAGTTTCGATCGAGAGTTTACCAAATTTGCTAGCGGTTCCGTGCTCGCAAAAAGTGGCGATACTCAGGTACTTTGCAGCGTTACAATCAAGCCTGGAGTTCCGAGATTTTTGGAGAATACCGGACAAGGTTGGCTGACTGCGGAGTACCGAATGTTACCGGGATCTACACCGCAGCGTCAAGAGCGGGAATTTATGAAATTATCGGGACGCACTCAAGAGATTCAGCGGTTGATTGGACGCAGTTTGCGATCGTGCTTGGATATGCAACTATTGGGAGAACGCACCATACTTGTGGATGCGGATGTTTTGCAAGCGGACGCGGGGACTCGCACGACTTCAATTACTGGCGGGTTTGTGGCTGTGGCTGATGCTTTGAACAAGTTGGTGCAAAAAGGTGAGTTAGAGCGATCGCCCATTATTCGTCAAGTGGCGGCCGTGTCTGTGGGACTTTTGGAAGGCGAGCCGTTTTTAGATTTGAATTATGTGGAAGATGTAGCGGCGGAAATTGATTGTAATGTGGTAATGAATGGAGATTTGAATATCATCGAAGTTCAGGGAACTGCGGAGGAAGGAAGTTTCAGCCGGAGTCAGTTAAATCAAATTTTGGATTTGGCAGAAACTGGGATTCAAGAATTGTTGGAGGCTCAGCGGCAGGCTTTGGTTAAGTAGGTAAATCTAATTTCTGATATATTGAGAAATAGAGTAAATCCGGTATAGTCTCAGTATTCCAGGGTCAAAAGATTGTCTTTGACAGCAATTTTTCCTTGAAAATAGCAGCTCGCTCCCGTACAGAGGTAATTTCAGTACCAGCAACACGCTCAGATTCAGTTGCTAGTTTTATAGCCTCTTCCTTGTTGCCCTCTACCTCTGCTAACTCAGCTAAACTTAATAGTACAGTAGCCCTTGTATCATTGCGACTAATTTCTTTACTGAGTAGGAGGCAGTCTTTATAGTAACGTCTAGCTTTCTGATAATCTCCTTCTAGAAAGTGCCATTTTCCCAAATTCATTAGTGGATCGGCTTGATAGTAGCGATATCGAATTCTCATATTAGGATAATCTTCTAGCAAAATTTGATAGTTTTTTAGAGATAGATTAAACTGCTGATAACTCGCCGAAAAATCTCTTAACTCAAGATACACGCATCCAATAACATTTGGTAACTCTGCTTCATGAAGAGCCAATTGAACGTCAATAGGTATTTGACTGCGTTTGGTCTTCAAAATTTGCCCAGCTTGATGATAATGCTCTAAAGCCATTTCATACTGCTTTTGCTGATTTGCTAAATTTCCCAAATAGCGTAGCAACTTACATTCTTTTGAAAATTCTTTAAGCAATTGATACTTCTGTAGCGATTCCTGGAAACATTGCTGAGCCTGGACAAAATCTTCGCTTTCCATGTAAGCGTAGCCTAGTTCACCTAATAACTGTGCTTGAACCTTGACATCATTTATCTGTCTAGCAGCTTTAAGAACGATATTGCCACAGCGAAAATAATCGTTCCAGTAACATTCAAACCAGAGTTTTTCACTGACTTTTTCCCACACCTTAAATAGTAATTTGAATGAATCCTCACTTTCACTATTTTGTGATAAACACATCTGGGCGAACCAGCTCAAATCACTAAACAGATTGGCTCTCTCTTCTTGTAATGTTAAATCTATAGCCATAATTACCTTTCCCTTTAATTGTCTGGATTAGTCAATATCGTACTTCCATTTTGCGATCTGTTGCCATTCCTGAAGTGACAGTTGCCACTTATCTACCAATCCTCCTCGCAGGCTGCGTCTTACCCAAGGATGCAAGTTATATCGCAGTTTACCTTTGGCATCTGTTTCGTCTTCAATCAAATACCATCGCCTCAGTTCGCGCCGCGTTATGCTCCAGTCTGATTCCTGTACCTGTCTAGCACCAGACAATTCCTCCCAAGTCACACCTGCATCAGAGTCCCCCATGTAACGGAGTACGTTCTTAGTTACATCGCTAATTCGCTGCCAAGCTGTCTTTAGGGAAAACTCGTAAATTTTTTCAACATCTCCGCTAGCTTGTTCTAGTGCCGACAACACTGGCTCCAATGTCCCATCGTCCAAGACACGCCCAACGATGAAATGTAATGCAAGCGGAGCACCGCAAGATAAATGATAGACTTGTTGAAGTCGATCTGTGTTTGCTTGCTGTAGTGCAGGTACATTTTTGTATTTAGCTTCATCTTGCAACAACTGGTAAGAGCAGTTCTCTTCCAAGGGCGGAATATTAATCAGTCCAACATAAGAAGCATTGGTTTGGAAGCGACTGGTTAGTAATACTCGACTAGGGTTAAGCATTTCATTAAGTTTGGGTAATATCTCCTCAAGTTGTGCGGTTTCAGCATTGTCTAGCACAATCAGCCTCTTTTCTTCTTTAATGCGCTGGTGAACTCGCTTTACCGAACAGCCATCTAGTTGATGGGCAATCTCTTGAAGTAACTGATTCCAACTAAGCGCCTCATCTCGTTCTGACTGGCTGATTTTACCATCTAAAAATTCGGTGTCTCTTGCTTTGACCCATAGCACATCAGCAAAGAGATTGTTACGCACTGCTGCCATAGCAACTTTACAGGCTACTTCTGTCTTGCCGTACCCCGCACTACCGCATAGAGAGAGGATAGGTGCTTCTTGCGGGTCGTTTAGCCGGTGTAACACTTCTTCGCTGAAACTCTCTCTTCCCCACACCTTTCGGCATCGTAAATTGGGAATCCATACCCCACGCTGGTTTTTGCTGTAACCGTCAGTTGGTTGTAGTGGTAATACGTTAATTTGGTCTTCCAGTGAAGGTGTTGTGCTTGCAACAGATACCACAGGTAACTCTATTTCCTGAATTTCGCTGGGTTCAGCAACTTCTTTCCAGTTAACACCTACAGCTTCACAAATTCTGATAAAGGACTGTCGTTTAATAGGTATTTTCCTCCAAAACCGCTTCAGTGTCGCTTCAGAAGTATCGGCAGCCTGCTGCCACGTGATACTGTTTCTCTTCCAGCGCTTTTTTGCGTGTATAGCTTTCTCAACCTGGTCTAGCCCCTGTTGTGATGCCCTCAGCGTATTAGCCATGCTAACTATTACCCCCAACGGTTTCCCCATCAAAATTTTAGCTCAGTTTGGTTCAGTAAGAAAATCAGTGAGCCATTTAGTGAGTCAAACTGAGCTAAAAAGATGAGTAAAACTGAGACTTAAAGCCAATTTATATCTGAGATATTAGAAATGTGGGAAGCAAATTGTGGAATAACGAAGAGCGATCGCATTCTTAGCTCAATTAATAAGGAATCTGGTTATGCTGGCACAAACTAAAGATCATTTGTTAAATTTCATTACAAAAACTCGCGCTCTGCATAAAAAGTCAGACAGAGCTCTGATAGATAAGTGAACACTTGCGATCGGGCATTGGCGAGTTGGCGGTTAACTGCGTGGGATTGAGAAGGGCTCGCCCATTGCTCTTTCTAATCTGGTTGACCAGACTTTCCCGCTTCCATTCTCTGTTGAGCTGATAGTTATCTGTATACTTGAGAGGGCATTTACCATGAATATCTTCAAAAAAGCAATTCTTTTCGGTGCTGCTACAGCAACAATTTTCTTCGCAGCTACTGCCAAACAAACGGCTGTTGCTGGAACTTTAAATTTGGGTTGGAATTATGCGATTGACCCCAGCTACGACAGTCTTGGAGGCAGCGAATATGAAATCTACGGTATGGCTGTCAAAGACGATTTAGCGGCCAATACTATTTGGGTGGCTATTAGTGCGAATATGCCTTTAACGGGAATCAATACTGGGCCTTACCTTGAGGATATGCCAGTTAGCAATAGCAATATTGGTTGGGGGGATTTGTTCTTTGATTTCTCTGGTAAGGAAAACTATAAAGCTGCCAACGAAACTAATAGCTTATTTGGTATTCGCTTTGCTCCCAATAATGATTCAAAAATACCCGGAACAGGTGTTTACAGTGGCGTGAATGCCACCAGCGTTGTTACAGAAAATGCCGGTTGGTGGAATCTCCACAATCACGCCAATGGGTTGCATCAGAAGACTGGGTTGGAGGCTCAAATGGGCGATTTAGCCTGGAACGATCCTTATTACAGTCCCTACACCAATGAAGCAAGTTATTATCGACCTGAAACTCACATTCCCAATGTAATTGCATCAGGTAAGAAAGTTGGCGACATTACGATGGTTAACGATGCAGAGTTGGCGGCTGCCGGGTTAGCTTTCGGTGCACTTCCAGCGCGCGGCAGCCAAACTATTGGGTTTAAGTTTGATAAATCTTTGGTACCGGTTGACAGTTATGTTGCTACTTTAATTCTTGAATGCAACAATGACGCTATGGCTCTGATCGGAGAGACTGAAGCAGTACCGGAACCTTCTTCGATATTGGCGACATTGTTAGGAGTTGGTGCGATCGGTACTTGGCGCAAGCGCAAGCAAAAGTTAGCGGTGTGATTTTGCAGTTAGGGCGATCGATCTATTAATTTACCTGCAATAATTAAAAGCGATTGCCCTTTCATTCCCCTGACTGAATTTTACTCCTCACCCACTGCCTAAACCCTCGAATCATCGACGTTTCCTCCACATCTTTTTGCATTTCCAAAAATCCCATAATCTCAGATGGCGACAAAAAAGGAAAGTGAGGAGAAACCTCCAGTTCTACATATTCCTGACCTTCTAACTGATAGAATATTAAACGCGAACCGTCATAACGCCAAACCTCTGGCACGCCCAAACTCGCATACAATTCCAGGCGGTTGATAGAAATGTTAGTAATGTCAATCTCGATTACTAAATCAGGTGGCGGATCTTCATTTAAGTCAATTTGATTTACAGCTCGAATAAGTCGCTCATTCTCGATATAGTAGCACTGATCCGGTTCTAATCCGCAAGCCAAATCCTCTCGCTTGCAAGTTCTCGAACCCAAGCTGCGAATTTCTACATTTAATTCTTCGGTTACTGTTTCTACAAAACGTCCTAAGATTTGTTTGTTACCTTCATGTGGATCTGATGGAGTCATAATTTCTAAAGTACCTCGATCGTAAGTCAAACGAATTCCCCGATGTTGGGCTAACTCGTTTACCAAAGATTCGTAAGTCTGCCAACTAATATTTTTCAGCACAACTCCCGGTTGTGGGGTTTGAATCAGGGTGGCTGTCATGGCTGCCTGCTTGCTTTTTAGCTTATTTATTACATCTTAGCAAAACTGAGTTTAATTAAAGGGCGATCGCCATCTTCGAGCTATTATAAAAACAGACTTCATTCCCGATCGCATTATGGTTGCCTTACCCGATCGCACATTGATGACCGCAGAGGAATATCTGGCTTGGGAATCCACCCAAGAAGAACGCTACGAGTATTGGGATGGCGAAGTAGTCGCCATGACCGGCGGAACCCGCAATCACAGTCGAATTACCTTCAACTTCTCAAAACTACTGGATGATGCCCTTGTCGATCGCCCTTGCGAGATGTACATGGCGGATGTAAAAGTGCAAGTGGAACCAGGGCGAAAGTATTTTTATCCTGATGTTGTGGTAACTTGCGACGATCGCGATAACGATCCGCAATTGGTGCAATTTCCATGCTTGATTGTCGAAGTTTTATCACCTTCCACAGAAGCAGTGGATCGCGGCACCAAATTTGCTAAATACCGCCAATTTTTAACCTTACAAGAGTATGTCTTGGTGCAAGTTGAACAGCCGGGAGTAGAGTTGTTTCGACGCAATCAACAGGGGCAATGGGTGCTGTCGGAGTATGGTTTGGGCGATTCTTTGCAACTTGAATCGGTGAATGTAGAAATTGCGATCGCAGATTTATACCGCCAAGTGCACTTTTCTTAGTCCGCGAAGGCGGACTTGGTTTGTGTAGAAGCGAATTCTATTCGCCCTATAATTCGCCCTATATTCGCCTTATATTCGCCATTTTTCTTTATTTCCTTACAAAACTTGCCTGGGGGCGATCGGAATTTCAATAACAAACTCTGAACCCTCTCCCGGTGCAGAAACGCAAGTCAAATTCCCACCGTGAGAACTAACCACAATCGAGTGCGAAATAGACAATCCCAAACCAGTTCCCGAACCCACTGGCTTAGTTGTAAAAAACGGATCGAATATCTTGTGCAGCACTTCAGTGCTCATCCCAGGGCCGTTGTCAGCAATTCTAATTCTAGCAGAATTCCTGTCTGTCACCTCCGTAGAAATTGTAATAGCAGGCTGGTTCTGAGAGTTTTCCGGGCAATCTCTTGCTATGAGGAGAGCATCGATCGCATTTGTCAAAATATTCATAAATACCTGATTTAACTGCGACGCATAACAAGTAATCAGCGGCAGTTTAGCGTACTTTTTAACCACCTCAATCCCCAAACGCCCGCCCTCTTTCCTCAAGCGCGGTTGCAGAAGCATTACCGTACTGTCGATGCCTTCATGAATATCTACCGACTTCATTTGCGCTTCGTCGAGGCGCGAGAAATTCCGCAAGCTTAGCACAATATCCCGGATTCTTTCCGCTCCCACTTTCATAGAATCCAGCAGCTTTTGCAAATCTTCGATCAAAAATTCCAGTTCGATTGTTTCTATTTCCTCTATGATTTCATCAGCAGGTTCTGGATAGTGCTGCTGATACAGTTCAATCAATTTCAGCAAGTCTTTAACGTATTCGCTAGCCGGATTGAGATTTCCGTAGATGAAGCTTACAGGATTATTAATTTCGTGAGCTACACCAGCCACCATTTGCCCCAAACTCGACATTTTTTCCGTTTGAATTAATTGAGCTTGAGTTAGTTTTAGTTCGCGCAAAGTTTGTTCTAAACGCTCGTTCTTTTCATTTAATTCCTGCGTCCGCTCTTGCACTTTCTGCTCCACCGAGTTGTAAAGCAGAGCATTGTCCAAAGAAATAGCAACTTGGGAAGAAAGCAGCCTTAAAACTTCCAATCTGTGGGCAGTAAACGCCCCGAGCGTTAAATTATTTTCTAAATAAAGAATCCCAATTAGTTTGCCTTGATTGATAATCGGCGTACACAAAAGAGATTTGAGCTGGTGTTTTGCGACGTAAGGATCGGCAGTAAATCGCCCTTCAGCCGCCGCATTGCTCAACACCAAGTCCGAGCGAGTCCTTTCCACATAATTAATCACGGTAACAGGTAAATCTTGACATTCTTCCACAGGCGTAAATTGCAGCACCGCTACATCTTCAGCAACTACTGACGCTTTAGCTGAAATTAACAGTTTTCCATCTCTCAGCAAAATTAAAAATCCCGATTGTGCACCCGCGTTTTCCAGGGATATCCTCATCAAAGAAGCCAGCAATTTGTCGAGAACAATTTCGCTGGAAATCGCCAGAGATGCTTTCATTACAGTTGCTAAATCCAGCACTCTCGCATCGCTTCCAGTAGAAGTATGAATAGTTGTTGTAGTTGGATTGTTGTTAAAACTTCCGTTGAGCGGCGTCATTTCCCGCAACTGCGGATACTTCTCTTCTAAATCTTCAACTTTGCGGACTGCACCCCAGCGCAAGTAGCACGAGTGAGCTTCGCGCAAGTGGATTTTGGCATATTGATATTTGCCTTTACTCAACCAAAACTTGGCGGCTAGTTCGTTAGCCAGCGCTTCATTTTGGACAAACTCATTGTCTTGAGCGAAAGTTATGGAGAGGTCATACAATTCTACAGCTTCTGAGTCTTTCTTGGAAATTCTGGCTATTTCTGCTTGTACTAAAAGGTACTTGTGCAGAAAATTCTCGGCACAGTTGTCTGACCAAATTTTCATCTGTTTTTGATTGGCCTCTAACTTTTCCAAGTATTGCTTTTGCTTGTCTTCTGAAACATTTGGAAAAACGGCAGCTAAAACTAGAGAAAAGAAAAAATTCCATTCGGTAGCTGGTATCGCTCCGGTAATAAAAGATAGCTGTTTTTCTACTTCCAAAGCTAGTTGCAGGGCTTCGTTGAAGTTGCCGTACAAGTACATTACCTGGCATTTGCGAATCTGATAAAGGCACAGCGAGTACAAATTTTGATGAGCTTGACAGTTGTGTACGTATTCAGCTTCGCTGATATCTTCGCTTTCAAATACAAACTTTTCAGGAGTGAGTTTGCTCAAGTTGCGTAGAATTAAGTCTACCCCTAATAATATATCGGTTACGAGCTGATTTTTGGTTTTTTGGCTGAACTGTAAATACCTGCTCGTGTCGGCCAGAATTTGCGAGATTTCTTTACCTTGAAAAAATGAGTTAGCTATGCGGTTGGACAGGATATAACCCGCATACTCTAAATCTCCTGATTCTAAAGCTGCTTGATATCCTTCATTGCTGATCGCGTGGGAATCTTTGATGTGGTTGAACCAGTAATAAAAAATACTGACCAGGGATGAACAAGCTCTGCACTTCAAGCCGATATTGCCAGATTTTTCGCTGAGATTCAGCGAGAGCAAGCCGAATTGATACGCAGCTTTGTAATCTCCCGAAACTGCGTTTAAGAACATACCGTAGCCAGCATAGCAAAGAGAGGCTTCGGGTACTAAACCGTATTGTAGAGAAAGATTGACTCCTTTTAAAACGCTGACTTTCCACAAGTCGGGATTTTTGAGGTACGCCGATGTGAGCAAGTTTGTAATTAATTTGACTGCAACTTTTTTTTCGGGTACAGTCATTTCGGGGGCATCAATCAGGGAAGCTATTTCTCTACCTGCTAAAAAGTTTGTGGCTGCTGCAAATTCTTCCGATATGACTTTTTGCAGCCCGTCTAGCGGCAAGTCAATTCCCAGCAAGTTCAAAGCTTTGATTCCGGCTTTAACGGCTTCCTCGTACTTCGCCCGGAGGGTGTACTGCACGATCAGCAGGTTGTAAATTTCTACCTTTTCTAAGGGCGATCGCGCTTTTTCCAAAGTTATGTTGATAAATTCTTCTGAGTTCTCAAAAAAACCGTTTAAATACTCAACATTTGCCCGCTCCATGTGCAAGGCAAAGGCTAAATCGTAGTGGGAATCCCAAATATCGGCGGTCAAACCGTCCATGCCTGCGGTCAAATACTGCAAGGCGGCAACATAAGCAGTGGCATCTTTGGCTCTGCGGGCCGCGTCTAAATTCAGCGTTGCCAGTTCAATTAATTCTCGATCGTCTTTAATTAGCGATCGAGCTACATTCAAGTGATCGACTAATTCAAAGATTCTGTCAGCTCGATATTGAGCCGGAGTGTTTTCTAGGATTTGCCTGCCTATTTTCAGGTGAACTGCCTTTTTTTGCGAGTCGTCGATCAGAGCGTAAGCTGCTTGCTGTACGCGATCGTGCAAAAATTTATAATTGAGAATTAATAGCGGAAACAGCACGTAATCTAATGACTTACTTTCCAATTCCGAAGTTGGCAGGATCAGTCCCGACTTAATCGCCGGCAACAGGTGAGAAAAAGTTTCCGACGCTTCTTTTTCATTAATTAGAGAAAGAGTATTTAAGTCAAATTCGTTGCCCAAACAAGCTACCAAACGCAAAACCTGCTGCGTTGAACTCGGCAGTTTTCTCAATTTTTGCACCATCAAATCTACTACATTGTCAGTGATAGCGCACTGCTCAATTTCAGTCATATCCCAATGCCAGCCGCCCTTGCTCCCCGACTGCGGCGGGTGAAAAACTAGCAGGTTTTCCTGATACAATGTTTGCAAGAATTGATTTACAAAAAAAGGATTGCCGTCTGTTTTGTTGACCACCAGTTCAGCTAACGGTTTGACAGATTCTCGATCGCTGTGCAAAGTCTCGGCAATCAAATGAGTTATGTTGTCCACCCCCAGCGGCGACAAAGCAATTTGATTAACGATGGCTTCGTGATTTCGCAGCGTCTCGACAGTCATCATTAAAGGATGAGTGGGACTGACTTCATTATCCCGATAAGCGCCAATTAAAAACAGATATTGCGTAGCTTCATCTGTCATCATCAATTCGATCAGCTTGAGAGTAGCAGAATCAGCCCACTGCAAATCGTCGAGAAAAATTACCAGCGGATGTTCGGGCTGGCAAAATACGCGAATGAAATTTTGAAAGACTAAATTAAAGCGGTTCAGAGATTCCGTCGGCCCCAATTCAGCTACAGGAGACTGAGCCCCGACAATTAGTTCAACTTCGGGAATTACATCGATAATAATTTGCCCGTTTTGACCGAAGGAAGTGCGGAGTTTTTCGCGCCAAACGGCTAATTGAGCTTCGCTTTCAGTTAACAGTTGCCGCACCAATTCCGAAAAAGCGCTGACAACGGCAGAGTAAGGAATAGTCCGCTTGTACTGGTCAAATTTTCCCCAAATAAAATAGCCGCGCCTGCGGTTAATAGGTTTGTCTAATATCTTTACCATTGCAGATTTGCCAATGCCGGAATAACCAGCAATCAGCATCATCTCGCTGCGGGATTTATGCTGTCCTCTCGCGAGCACTGACAGGGGACTTTCTTTTTTCGATGTACTGTCTTTTTTGATTACAGAAATGTGGGACTGTTCGATGCGGTAGGCTCGATTATTTGTTGCTGCTACCCGTTCAAATGCCGCTAAAAGAGTGTCAACTTCTCGCTGTCTGCCGTAAAGTTTTTGAGGGATTTGAAATTTGTCGGAAATATCTTGGCTGCCGAGAGCAAACTCGGAAATAACCCCAGATGTTTGCAACTGAAACAGACAGGATTCCAAATCGGCTTTGAGTCCCCAAGCGCTTTGATAGCGCTCCTCAGCGGTTTTTGCTAACAATTTCATCACAATATCTGAAACAGCTTGAGGAATTTCTGGGGCAACTTCAGCCAGAGGTACTGGCTGTTTGGCGATGTGACAGTGAACTAACTCCATCGGATCGGTAGTGGTAAAAGGGAGCTGTCCTGCCAGGGTTTCATAGAAGGTGACGCCGAGGGAATAAAAGTCCGTGCGGTAGTCGATTACCCGGTTCATTCTGCCGGTTTGTTCTGGCGACATATAGGCTAAAGTGCCTTCTAAAAAATTTGAATTTTTATTCGGAACGTTTTCCGAATTTGATGAACTGGAGATGCTAAAATCTATGAGCTTAACTTGTCCTGTTGCTGGATTAAAAACTATATTAGAGGGGTTTATATCTTTATGAATTACATTTTTGCCGTGAATTTCTCCCAAAGTTTCAGCAACTTTGATTGCAGTAGTCAAAAATCCTAAAGTGGTAAATTTTTGGGTAGCGATAAAGATTTTTAAAGATTCGCCCCCAAAATCTTCTAATATCATTGCCAGACTATTTCTCACCTGCTGCAACTTGTAAACTTTAACAACTCCGTCCAGCAGGTTTAAGTTGGCAGTAATCTCATATTCGCGCTTGTATCTATTCAGTTCTTCAGGAGTCGGATATTCTTCTTTGATAAGTTTGATAATAACAGGTTGGTTGTCCTGCTCGTTGCGGCCGCGGTAAACTAGGGAAGTGCTGCTTTCATAAATGAGAGCGAGAACTGCAACGCCGGGAATTGCCATCATAGTTGGGTTCTCTCAAATTAGGTGTGCTTGGTCAATGTTACAGGACTTACGCGCGGCGGGCTAGAAACCGGGTTTCTTCGTTGCTAGTCGTTGACCAACCCAAGATTTTTTCGTATAAACCGGGTTTCTTTTCGTAAATCCTATGTTATTCTTCATTATCGCTCAAGAGATATCTTTTGGGATGTGTGGGAAGACACGCCTTGACAGCAAAGAACTGCTGAGGTGACAAAAGCGCCCTCGGGCTTTCGTCACCTCAGCAGTTACGTAAAGAAAAGCACAAATACAGGATTTGTGCAAGGATTTACTGTGAGGCTCGATCGCACGGCTGAGAAAAAAAACAATCTCAGCTTTTAGGAGATTGCTGGAATGAAGGCCTCACACCTCAATCAAACCGCCCAAAGGTGCGACTCCTAACTACACGCTAGTCATCAACGCGCCGGCTCGAATAATAACCTTTAATCTCGGAGTTAAAAAATTTGCCTGTAGAATCAGCATCTTGCAGAGATTCCCACATTTGGGGTTCCACATCGCTGTATTGATAGACTGACCCGCTGCTAAATTCTATTTGCAAAACTTGCTCCTCTTCGTCGTATCCGATCGATCTAGCCATTTCGGAATCTACCGACATCATCGCAATTGGTTCTGGGCTTGAAGCAATTTCTTTTAATTCTATACCAGCACTGAGTTCGGTTGAATCTGTATTCGCGATGCAATCAACCATTTGCAGCCCTTGCATTGCAGCTTCGGGAGCGACAATTTCGATAAACTCTACTTCCGATCCCCGATCGATTAACAGTCCTAGCTGGCCGTTAGAGTGACCTACTGCTAATACGTTGCTCAAGTCTATTTTGGATAGTTTCATGGGATTTGTCAAGGATTGATTTTACGTCAATATCTCCCCCGCTTTGCAACTTTTGATGCCGGGAAAATAGTCGATTAATTAATAGTTTATCCTAAGTTGGCTAAAAAGTCAATACATATATTTTTGCGAAAATTCTGGCAGCAATCTAGGTGTAAGTTGCGCCAGGGGTATCCTACGTTGATAAAATTTGCAGATTTCTTAACGAAACTTGACAATAAATTAAGAATTATTGCCATAAAACAAAGGTAAAGTTGTGGGAATTGCAAGTCAAATCCCAAGCAGCAAAAGCGTTTGAGCATTTGCCAAATCTGTAAATCCTCAGAAAGTTACTATTTCTAAAGGATTCATCTGGTGAGAAAATCAGAAACAACCTTAAAATTTAGCAGTAATCGCCCGATCGGGCAAACCTCAACCAGCACAGGAAAAATACCTATGAAATTGGCTTATTGGATGTACGCAGGGCCAGCCCACATCGGCACTTTGCGCGTTGCAACTTCCTTCAAAAACGTCCATGCGATCATGCACGCACCGATTGGAGACGACTACTTCAACGTCATGCGTTCCATGCTGGAGAGGGAACGGGACTTCACCCCGGTAACTACCAGCGTCGTTGACAGACACGTACTGGCGCGGGGCTCGCAGGAACGGGTGGTGGACAATATCACCCGCAAAGACAGAGAAGAACACCCAGATTTAATCGTGCTCACCCCGACTTGCACCTCCAGCATTCTGCAAGAAGACTTGGAAAACTTTGTTAACCGAGCTCAATTGGATGCGAAAGGCGATGTAATGCTGGCGGATGTCAACCATTACCGCGTCAACGAACTGCAAGCTGCCGATCGCACTTTGGATCAAATCGTCCAATTTTACATCAACAAAGCCCGCAAAAAAGGCGATTTAGTAGAAGCCAAAAGCGAAAAACCATCTGTCAACATCATCGGTATGTCTACGCTGGGTTTCCACAACCAGCACGACTGCACCGAGTTGAAGCGTTTGATGGCAGATTTGGGAATAGAAGTCAACGAAGTTATTCCCGAAGGTGCTTCGGTTCACAACTTAAAAAGATTGCCGCGCGCTTGGTTTAACCTAGTGCCTTATCGGGAATTGGGAATGATGTCCGGAGAGTATTTGCAAAAAGAATTCGGCACGCCGATGGTGGATATTACGCCGATGGGTGTGGTAGAAACTGCGCGCTGTATCCGCAAGATTCAGCAAGTTTTGAACGCTCAAGGTGCGGATGTTGATTACGAAAATTTCATTGACCAACAAACGCGGTTTGTGTCGCAGGCTGCTTGGTTTTCGCGGTCGATCGACTGCCAAAACTTAACCGGCAAAAAAGCCGTCGTATTTGGCGATAATACGCACGCAGCGGCGATGACGAAGATTTTGGCTCGCGAGATGGGAATCCACGTTGTGTGGGCTGGAACCTACTGCAAACACGATGCTGACTGGTTCCGGGAAGAGGTAAAAGGGTATTGTGATGAAGTGCTGGTGACGGAGGATCACGGGGCGATCGGGGATGCGATCGCCAAAGCAGAACCTTCGGCAATTTTCGGTACACAAATGGAACGCCACGTCGGTAAGCGGTTGGATATTCCCTGCGGCGTAATTGCTGCACCGATTCACGTCCAAAATTTCCCGATCGGCTACAAGCCATTTTTGGGTTATGAAGGGACGAATCAGTGCGTAGATTTGGTGTACAATTCCTTCACTTTGGGAATGGAAGACCACTTGCTGGAAATCTTCGGCGGCCACGATACCAAGGAAGTGATTACTAAGGGGATTTCGGCTGATTCTGATATGGGTTGGACGAAGGATGGACAGGCTGAATTGAACAAAATCCCCGGTTTTGTGCGGGGTAAGGTGAAGCGAAATACTGAGAAGTTCGCGCGCGATCGGGGGATTGATAAGATTACCGTTGAGGTGCTGTACGCAGCGAAGGAATCTGTCGGCGCTTAATGATTTGTTGGGCGGGCAAATGCCCGCCTTGCAAAGTTTTGTTTTGAATTTAAAATAAGTTGCGATCGGTTTATGAACTACAAACTTGATGTGCCGCTATCTCCCAAACTAGAAAAGTATCGCGATCGAATCGAATCAACTATCAAACCCTATATTGAAGCGCGACCTGAAATGGTCGTTTAGTACGGGAAGCCGTCTTCCCTAGCGGATTCACACCCGCTACTCTCACGTAA